>JACIXM010000511.1 GCA_014360395.1 Actinotalea sp. | reverse complement strand
CCGCTCGAGCAGCTCGGCGGCCGGGGTCCCGACGTGCAGGGACAGCCGGGCCGCCGCACGCACCGCCGCCACGTGGGGCGGCGCCGCGCCGGTGAGCGCCGTGAGGTCCGCCGCGCGGGGCACGCCGTCGTCGCTGCGGACTCCGACACGCGACCACGCCACGTCGGGCCCGGCCCCCACCCGCAGCGCCGCCGCCACCGTGCCGACGACCGCGACGAAGGAGGCGGTCCCGTCCACACCCACCGCGCCACGGCCGGGACGACCGCGGCCCGGCGCCCCACGAACCGGCACGGCACGAACCGGCACGGCACGAACCGGGCCAGAGCGATCTGCCACACCACCCGGACGGCGCCGACGCCGTTCGCCACCCAGCCACCGGGCTCGCCCGGTCACGTCACCACGGGACTGACGCCCCACCGGCGCGCGACGACGGGCCACGTCGCACCGACCTCGAGCTCGCCGGCCGGCCCGCAGGCGAGCACGCGGTCCACGAGCAACCCGCCCGGCCCACCGGACACCGCGGCCACCTCCGCCACGTACCGCAGCCCCTGCGCCCGGCGCAGGTGCACGACGGCGTCGAGGGCGCTGGCCGCCTGCGCCGCGACCGCCCGCGGCGTCATCCCCGCGAGCGCGCCGAGGGCCTCGAGCCGCGCCGGGACGTCGCCGACCGCGTTGGCGTGCAGCGTCGCGCAGCCGCCGTCGTGCCCGGTGTTGAGGGCGCTGAGGACCTCCCGGACGTCCGCGCCGCGGCACTCCCCGAGCACCACGCGGTCCGGGCGCATCCGCAGGGCGTGTCGGACCAGCGAGGCGAGGTCCACCTCCCCCGCACCCTCGACGTTGGGCCGGCGCGCGACGAGGCGGACGACGTGGGGGTGCTCGGGGCGCAGCTCGGCGGCCTCCTCGATGCAGACGATGCGCTCGTCCGCCGGCACCAGGGACAGCAACGCCGACAGCAGCGTCGTCTTGCCCGTGCCTGTCGCCCCGCTGACCAGGACGTTCGCCCGCCCGGCGACGAGCGCGCGCAGCACCGGCTCGAGCACAGGGGCGACGGACCCGAGCCGGACGAGCTCGTCGAAGCTGAGGCCACGCGGACGGTGGACCCGCAGGCTCAGCAGGGTGTCCGGGTCGGCGATGGGCGGGAGGACGGCGTGCAGCCGGGTCCCGTCGGGCAGCCGGGCGTCGACGACCGGGGCGGCGTCGTCGAGGCGCTGCCCACCGGCCGCCGCCAGCCGGACCCCGAGCGCCCGGACCCGCTC
>JACIXM010000510.1 GCA_014360395.1 Actinotalea sp. | reverse complement strand
CGGCCCGGCTGGCCCTGCCCGTCGGGACCCCGGCCGCCGAGCTGCTCGAGCGGGCCACCCTCGCGGTCGCGCGGGACGCCGAGGCCGAGGCGCGCCGCCGGGCTGCCCTGGCCGGACCGCGGGCCACGGCCCGCCTGCTCGCCGTGCTGCCCGCGGTGGGACTGCTCCTCGGCGCGGCGCTCGGTGCGGCGCCGTGGGAGCAGCTCCTCGGCGGGGGTGCGGGGACCGCCAGTGGTCTCGCCGGCCTCCTCCTGCTCGTCATCGGCCGGCAGTGGACGGCGCACCAGATCCGGGTCGCCGAACGCGCCGGGCACGATCCGGGCGAGAGGGCGGGGCCGGCGAGCGGACGGGGGCGCCCTGCCACCCGGACGTCGCGCGCAGGCTCCGGCTGTCGCGCGGGTCGCCCGCCGCGGAGCCGGGTGGAGCGCCTGGCCGCGGCGCGTGACCGGACGGCGCGCCTGGCCGTGGGGGACGGGGCCGGGCACCTGACGGTGGAGGACAGGGCGGCCGCTCCCGGGACGCCGGCGCCCCTCGGTGTCCGGAGACCATGGCGCGGCGAGGCCCGGGCGGTCGGGCTCGTCCCGCCCGCCGGTCCTGCTGCGCCGGAGGTGGAGGACGCCGTCGTGCTCGAGCTCGTCGAGGGGGCCTGCCAGGCAGGTGTCGGCATCCCGCAGGCGCTCGACGCCGTCGGCCTCGCGGTCGGCGGCACCCGGGGTGCAGGGCTCCGCCGGGCCGCCCGCACGCTCCGGCTCGGCGCCTCGTGGGAGGCCGCGTGGCGCGGGGCCGGCGCCCGGGCGCTCGAGCGGGCCCTGCGACCGGCGTGGGAGGACGGCGTGCCGCCCGGGGGTCTGCTCCGCCGTGCGGCGGAGGCGGCGCGGCGGGACCGTGACGCCCGAGCCGCCGAAGCCGCCGCCCGGCTCGGCGTCCGGCTCGTCGTGCCCCTCGGGCTGTGCCACCTGCCGGCATTCGTGCTCGTCGGGCTCGTCCCCGTCCTGGGCTCGATGGCGACGACGACCCTCGGCTCCTGACCTCGGGCGCGCCCGGCTCCTGCCCCGGGGAGTGCCCGGCTCCTGACCAGGGGGAGTGCCCAGGTGCTGACCAGGGGAGGGGGCGCGCGGGCTGGACCGGCGCCGGCCGGGCCGCGCTGATCCACAGCCCACCAGCGGTACGGCGCCCTCCACGGTCCTCCGGGACCGTCCCGCTGGTCCGTCGGCCGGACACCCAGGCTCGCTGCACGGCGCCGACGACCGGTGTCGCCGTGGCCCGCGGACCGGGCGACAGGGAGGTGGAGCTCATGATGACCACGACGCTCGCGACGGCCCATGGGGCCGGGACGGTGCTGGACGAGACGGTGCTGGACGAGACGGTGCTGGACGAGACGGTGCTGGACGAGACGGTGCTCGACGAAGCGATCCTGGATGGAGCGGGGCTGGACGCCCAGCCGCGGGAGCCGGAGGGCGGCTCCGGCGCGGTGGGGAGCCGGCGACTGCGCGACCTGCGGGCCGCCCGGACAGCCCGGCGGCGCCCCGCCCGTGCCCGTGCCGTGCATGCCGGGCCCGCGGGTGCCGGATCCGCGGCGGTCGGGACGGCACGCGAGCCGCGGCGCTCGCGGTGGGACGACGCCGGGATGGCGACGGCGGAGTACGCCATCGCGACGGTCGCCGCCGCGGGCTTCGCCGGCCTGCTCATCGCGATCCTGCGCAGCGACGAGGTGCGGGGACTGCTCCTCGGCATCGTGCGCGGTGCGCTCTCGCAGTGACCCGCTCGACCACCACGGCGGCCCGCCGTCGGTCCGGCGTCACGCGGCGCCGGTCCGGCGGGCGGGTCGCCGATCGGCGATGGGTCGTCACGCAGTGGCGCGGGGCCGTCGACGATCGCGGCACTCGCGGCAGTCGTGACAGGGCCGGTGAAGGACGGCGCGACGCCGGCGCGGTGACCGCCGAGCTCGCCCTGGCGCTGCCGGCCGTCGTGCTGGTCCTGGCACTGGTCCTCGTCACGGTGGCGGCCGGAGCCGCGCAGCTGCGCTGCGTCGACGCCGCCCGGGCCGGGGCGCGCGCGGCGGCCATCGGCGAGCCCGCCGCCGGGGTGAGGTCCGCAGCCGTCCGGGTCGTCGGCGAGGGGGCCCGCGTCGAGGTGCACCAGGACGGCGACTGGGTGACGGTGACCGTCAGCACCACCGCGCCCGGTGCCTGGTTCACGGGAGGGCGGCTCGCGGTCAGCGCCTCGGCGACCGCCTGGGCGGAGCCGTGACCCCGGGCAGGGCCCGACGGGGTTCCCGGGGGGAACGACGGGGTGCCCGAGGACAGGGGCGGGTCGCCGGTGGGGAGCGGCGGGCTGTCCGCGGGGACGACGGCGCAGGCTCGGTCCTCGTCGTCGGCCTCGCCGCCGTCGTCCTCCTGCTCGGCGGGACGCTCGCCGTGGCGGTCCGGGCCCACACCGCCCGGTCGGTCGCGCAGGCGGTGGCCGACCTCGCGGCCCTCGCCGCGGCGCAGACCCTGGTGCTCCCACCCGGCCTCGACGGCGGCGT
>JACIXM010000051.1 GCA_014360395.1 Actinotalea sp. | reverse complement strand
CGCGGGCGCGGTGGAGGTCACCCGGGATGTTGTCGGCGCGGCCCGCGGCCTGGGCGCGCTCCTCACGCAGGGCAACCAGGTCCGTCTCGGCGGAGCGGCGCTCCGCCATCGCCTCGGCGTACTCCGCCCGGGCCGTCTCCTTCGCGCGGGCGTCGTCCAGGGCGGCACCCCCACGGGTGAGCACGGCGGCGAGGTCGGCGGCGCTGGAGACCGACGTGCCGAGCGTGCCGAGCACCGCGTCGAGCCGCCGGCGGGCCTCGGTGACCTGGTCGAGCCGCTGCTGGGCCCCGCGGATCTCGCGCTGCGCCGTCGCCAGGCGGTCCCCGCCGGAGGCCCACAGGGTCTCCCGGACCCCGTCGAGCTCGGCCCGCGCCGCCTCGACCCGCGCCGTCGTCTCCCGGACGACCCGGCGGGCGTCCGCGTGCTCGCGCTGCAGCTCGCCCTCGACGGCGCGCACCAGGTCGAGCCGTCGCTCGTCGCGCCACAGGGCGACCGGCGACGCCGGCTCGTCCGGCGACCCGAGGGCGTCGAGGACACGCAGCCGCTCCCCGGCCTCCTCGATGCTCGTGCGGTGGGCGCGGATGGGCTCGAGGGCCTTGACCTGCTGGCGCGCGGTGATCATCTGCTCGCGGGTACCGCTGAGCTTGTCGAACTGCTCGACGACGGCGTCCGCGGTGGCGAACGTGCTCGGCTCCTCCAGCACCATCGCCTTGTACAGGGCGTCGACGGTGGTGATCTGCTGGCCGGCCTGGATGCGGCCGAGCAGCGCGACCGCCTTGGCGCCGTCGCCGGTCGCCCCGATCCCGAGCGTCAGGTGCAGGCGCGCCGTGTACTCCCGGTCCGTGTCGAACGGGGTGAGGCCTGCGCGGGTGACGGCACCGCGCGACAGGCGGCCGACGACGGCGGCCTCGAGGTCGCGCAGGTCGAACGGTCCGTCGCAGGTGGCGCGTACGGCGACGACGTCCTCCAGCGTGCGCGCCGCCGACGGCACGTACCAGGCGCGCACCGCGGTGAAGAGCCGCTCCGTCTGGTCGGCCCACGTCATCGCGATCGCGGACCAGGTGTCCTGGCCGTCGCCGCGCAGGACGCGCTCGCGCGTGCCGTCCTCGGTGCGGGACTCGTCGAGCTTGCCGCGGGCGTAGGACACGATGTTGCGCTGGTCCTTGCCGCGAGGGCGCCCGACGACCCCGCCGTTGGACGCCCCGTTGAACGGTGTCGTGTGCGGCATGAGCAGCGCGATGTACGCGTCCATGAGCGTGGACTTGCCGGAGCCCGAGCCACCCGCCAGCAGCGTCGCCGTCGACGCCAGCCGCTGGGTGTGGTGCCCGTCGTACCCGCCCCAGTTGACCAGCTGCAGGTCGCGCGCGACCCACTGCTGGCCCGTGGACGCCTGGGGAACCAGCCCGAAGAGCGTGTCGACCATCGTCATCGCGCGACCTCCAGGGTGCGGTTCTGCTCGCGGAGCCAGTCCCGCAGCTCGGCCAGCCGCGCGGTGCTCAGCACGACCTCCACGAGCGCGGTGACGCGATACCGCCCCTCCGACTCCTCCTCGATGAGCCCGTCCTTCGCGAGCCGCTGGACCGCCACCCGGATCTCCCGCTGCCGGGTCGCGAGGTTCGTCTCGTCGGCGTCGAAGTACGTCAGGGCCGTCTGCTCGATCTCCTCCACGTCCACGCGCACGGACGACTGCCCTGCGCCCCGCTCGCGCTGGAAGACCGTCCGCAGGTGGACGAGCACGAGCGTCTCGGCGCGTGTGTAGGCCTCGTCGCGCAGCAGGACCGGGACGTCGAGCTCGGCCGAGCGCACCTGCTTCTTGTAGGCGATGCCGCGGTCGTGGTCGACGACGAGGTGGACGAAGAGGTCGTGCAGCCGGGACTCGACGACCTGCTGGTTCTCCAGCAAGGTGCGCCAGTGGGCCGGGTTGCGCTCGGCGAGCAGGAAGCGTCGCTGCAGGAGCCGCACGAGCAGGCGGCGCACGTCCGCGTCGAGCGTGCCCGAGTCCCCGGCGAACAGCTCCGACGGGTCCTCCTCCATGGGGACGGGCGCGATGAACGCCGTCGTGGCGTCGCTCGTCACGTCCTCGGTCGTGGTGTCAGTCATCGTCCGCGTCCTCCACTCGTGCGGTCAGGGCACCGAACGCGAAGCGCCGCCGGGTCCCGTCGGGGCGGACGGCCACCACCGAGGCGACGTCGTCCTGCTCGTCCATGCCCAGCTCGTGCGCGAGCTCGATGAGCCCGAGCAGGTCCACCGGGCGGCGCAGCTGCTCCGGCGCCGCGTCGAACGCGGCCGCGACGTCGACGGCGCCCGCCGCGAGCCCGACGAGGTGCTCCCGCAGCTGCTGGTAGTGCGCCCCGCCCCAGGCGCGGGCCTCGTCGTCCGAGACGTCCGGCACGCCGTCGTCGTCCCACGCGGCCAGCGGCGCCGGCGGCTGCGGCGGCCGCAGGTCGCCGGGGGTCTGGCGCAGGTGGTCGACGTCGGCCACCGGTAGGCGACGCAGCGGCTCCACCGCGTGCCCGCGCCGGGCGTCGGGCGTCCATGCCTGCAGACCCCGCATGACGTCCCGCAACAGCTCGTCGACCTGACGGTCCCGCAACGGGTCGTGGTTCCTGACCTGGGCGGTGATGACGTAGGACGCCTCGCGCTGGGCGGTGAAGACCTGGTCGAGGCCCTGCTCGATCCGGCGGACCACGTCCCGCAGCTCCCCGCGCTGCTGAGGCAGCAGTCGCCGGGTGAAGGGGTGCCGGAGGACGACGTCGAGCCGCCCCGACAGCTCGTCGAGGTGCTGCGCGTCGCCGATGAGCCGCAGCGCGCCCGCGAAGGCGCGCCCCTCGGCCGTCGACTCCATGACGTGCTCACCACGCTCGAGGTACTCCCGCAGCACCTCACCGGTGGGCCGCTCGTCCTGCCGCAGGGCGGTGACGACGTCGCGCTGCATCGTCTTGATCGACTCCGCGACGCGGGCGAAGTCCGCGGGCAGCTCACGGACCAGGTGCAGGACGTTCTCCGCCTCCTCGAGGAGCTGCTCCTCGTCGACCTCCTCGACCTGCCCGGTGCGCTGGATCTCGGCGAGCTCCGCGCTCAGCCGCGCGATCTCCGCGTCGAGGCGCGCCATCCGGACCAGGACGTCGGGGTCCGCGTCCTGCGCGAGCCGTTCCACCGCGTCGAGCAGGGTGCGGACGCGGGAGCGGGACACCCGTGCCCGGGTGCCGCCGGCCCGGCCGGCGACCTCCAGCGCGCCGACGGCGTGCGCCGACAGGCGGTAGACCTCGACGTCCTCGTCCACCACCTGGCGCACGAGCCAGCCGGCGTCCGCCCACTGCCGGCACAGGTCCCGCGCGTTGGCCGTCGCCGGCAGTCCGTCCTCGTAGCCGGCCGCACGGAGCTCCTCGAGCGCCGTGCCGACCTCGGCGTGGGCGTCCGCCACGGGGACCGTCGGGCGCTCGGCGGTGAACAGCGTCGACAGCAGCGAGACGACGAGCGGTGCGTGCCGCTTGTGCAGCAGGTCCAGCATGGGGTTCTGGAACGCCCGGACCGCCCCCAGGTACGCACCCTCCGCTCGCGTCATCATCGCCGGACAGAGTAGGCCCCACCTCCGACACCCGACGCCAGGCGCCACGAGGGGTCGGGGCGCCTGGTCGGTGGCGGCCCGGCCGTACCCGCCCCCGCACGACGAAGGCCCCTGACCGGCGGGTCAGGGGCCTTCGTCGTCGCTGTCTCAACGAGTGTCCGGAGGGGGACTTGAACCCCCACGCCCTATACGGGCACTAGCACCTCAAGCTAGCGCGTCTGCCATTCCGCCACCCGGACAGGTGACCTCCGCGGAGCCCTCGCGGGCCCCTCGGGGCGGCGCCCAACATAGCACGGAGTTTCCGTCCGCCCCGCATCGCTGACCTGCGGCAGACTGGCCGTGAGGGCGGTCGCACGCCCCGCCGGGAGGTGCCATGACCGAGCGCGACGTGACGACGTCGTCGGACGCGTCGGAGCGCCCGAAACCGTCCGTGAAGCACCTCAGCGGGGCCGGACCGGCGGCCAAGAAGGTGGCCGGCGCGCGCCGCAACCCCTCGGTGGTCGGCTACGAGGACACCGCGCCGCACTGGCTGCGCGTCGTCGCCGGCTGGTCCTGGCGGACCCTCGTCGTCGTGGCCGCCGTGGCCGTCGTCTTCTGGGCGACGTCGAGGGTCCAGTTCGTGTTCATCGCCGTGTTCCTGGCGCTGGTCTTCACCGCCGTGCTGCGGCCGCTGGTCAAGGTCCTGGCCCGGATCATGCCGCGCGGCCTCGCCACAGCGGTGTCGATGATCCTGGCCGTCCTGGGGGTCGCGGGCGTCCTCACCTACGTCGGGCTGTCGGTGGCCGGTCAGTGGGAGAACCTCGCCCAGCAGTTCAACGACGGCATCGCGACCATCCTGCAGTTCCTCGAGGACAGCCCTTTGCACCTGCGCGTCACGAACGAGGACGTGCAGCAGTGGCTGGAGAACGGCCAGCAGTGGCTCGAGGAGAACAGCTCGGAGATCGCGGGCCGTGTCGCCTCCAGCGCGGGGTCGGTCGCCCTGCTGTTCTCGGCCCTCGCCCTGGCGACCTTCTGCACGGTCTTCTTCCTCATCCGCGGGGAGGACATGTGGCACTGGTTCCTCAACCAGCTGCCCCTGCGCGTGCGCGACACGTGGCTCGCCGGCGGCGAGGTCGCCTGGTACACGTTCTCCGGCTACACCCGTGGCACGGTCATCGTGGCCGCCGCCGACGGCGTCATGGCCCTCATCATCCTGCTGCTGCTGGGGGTCCCCCTCGCGGCGCCGCTGGCGGTACTGGTGTTCATCGGCGCGTTCATCCCGCTCATCGGCGCGCCGCTGGCGATGGTCATCGCGATGATCGTCGCGCTGGCGACCAACGGGGTCTGGAACGCGATCCTCGTCGGCGTCGGGATCGCCCTCATCGGCCAGTTCGAGGGCCACGTCCTCACCCCGCTGGTCATGGGCAAGCAGGTCTCGCTGCACCCGGTGGCGGTGGCGCTGTCGGTGACGGCGGGCACGATCATCGCCGGCATCCTCGGTGCGGTGATCGCGGTCCCGCTGGTGGCCGTGGCCTGGGCGGTCTTCTCCCGGCTGCGGCACGTCGACCCGCCGACGGACTTCGACCACCTCGAGGACGACGACGGCGCCCCACCGGTCGACCTCGTGGGCGACGGGCCCCCGGGCACCCAGCCGGCGTGAGGGTCCTGCTCACCGGAAGTCGCGGGAGGCCGCCGGGACCTTGAGGGACAGCGGGGCGAGGTGCTCCGCGACGAGGTTCGTGGCGCCGTCGGCCCGCTCGACCGTCCCGCGGACCACCAGGGCGGCCGAGCCGCGCGCGACCGGGCGGAACCGTCGCCACAGGCCCGCCGAGCAGATGACGTTGAGCAGGCCCGTCTCGTCCTCCAGGGACAGGAACGTCACGCCCTGGGCGGTCCCCGGGCGCTGGCGGTGGGTGACCACCCCCGCGACCGCGACGCGCCGCCCGGCCTCGTGCCGCACCACGTCGACCACCCGCAGCACCCCTGCCGCGTCCAGGCCCTCCCGCACGTACTGGGTCGGGTAGGAGTCCGGGGAGATCCCCGTGGCCCACACGTCCGCCACGGCCTCCTCGACCGCGCTCATGCCGGGCAACGTGGGTGCCTCGACCCCGACGCTGACGCCGGGCAGCGTGTCCGGCCCCTCCTGCGCGAGGGCCCCCGCGGCCCACAGGCCCTCCCGGCGGGTGACCCCGAGGCCCTCGAGCGCCCCGGCCGTCGCGAGCGCCTCGAGCTGAGCGGTGCTCAGCCGGACCCGCCGGACCAGGTCGCGCAGGCCGGCGAACGGGCCGTGGTCGGTGCGCTCCTGCACCAGCGTCGTCGCCAGGTCCTCCCCCACCCCCCGCACCGACGCCAGACCCAGCCGGACCGCGAGCCGGAGGTCCGGCACCGGGGGCGTGGACGGGGGCGCGGGCACCAGCGGCACTGACGGCGCTGCCGGACGTGGCCGGTCTGCGGCACCGCCGTCGTCGACGAGCCGTTCCAGGACCGCCTGGACGCCGGAGCGCTGCACGTCCGGGCGCAGCACCGTGACCCCGTGGTGCCGCGCGTCGGCGACGAGGGACTGCGGGGAGTAGAAGCCCATGGGCTGGGCCGCGAGCAGGCCGGCGTAGAAGGCCGCCGGGTGGTGCACCTTGAGCCACGAGCTCGCGTAGACGAGGTAGGCGAAGGAGAAGGCGTGGGACTCGGGGAAGCCGAAGTCCGCGAAGGCCTTGAGCTTGTCGTAGATCTTCTCCTGCACGTCCGGGGGGATGCCCCGCTCCGTCATGCCGGCCAGCAGGCGTCCCCGCAGCGCCTCCATCCGCTCGGTGGAGCGCTTGGACCCCATCGCCCGGCGCAGCTGGTCCGCCTCCGCCCCGGTGAACCCGGCGACGTCGATGGCCATCTGCATGAGCTGCTCCTGGAACAGCGGCACCCCCTGGGTCTTGCCGAGGGAGCTCTCCAGCAACGGGTGCAGGTAGGTCACGGGCTCCCGCCCCCGGACGCGGTTGATGTACGGGTGGACCGACCCGCCCTGGATGGGACCGGGCCGGATGAGCGCGACCTCCACGACGATGTCGTAGAAGCACCGCGGCTGCAGGCGTGGCAGCGTCGCCATCTGCGCGCGGGACTCGACCTGGAAGACGCCGACCGTGTCCGCCGCGCACAGCAGGTCGTAGACCGCCGGGTCCTCCTGGGGCAGGGAGTGCAGGCCGAGCTGCACACCCTCGTGCTCGGCGACGAGCTCGAAGGCGATCCGCAGCGCGGAGAGCATCCCGAGCCCGAGCAGGTCGAACTTCACCAGGCCGGCGTCGGCGCAGTCGTCCTTGTCCCACTGCAGCACCGTGCGCCCGGGCATCCGGGCCCACTCCACCGGGCACACCTCGATGACCGGCCGGTCGCACATCACCATGCCGCCGGAGTGGATGCCCAGGTGGCGCGGCAGCCGCAGGAACCGGTCGGCCAGGTCGATGACGGCCGCGGGGATCTCCGCGAGGTCGGACGCGGCCTGCGGGAGGTGCCGTGGGACGACGTCGTGCGTGTCAGCGGACTCCCAGACCACCTCCGGCGCGGCCGTCGCCGCCCGCCCGGTCGCCGGGGCCCCGCCCGGGGCGACCGTCGGGGCCTTCTGCAGGTGGTGCCAGCTGCTGCTCGGCTCCGGTCCCTTGAGCGTGCCCCACCGCTCGATGCTCTTGCTCCAGGCGTCCTGCTGCCCGACGTCGTGCCCCAGCGCCCGGGCGGCGTCGCGCACCGCCGAGCGCGGCCGGTAGGAGATGACGTTGGCGACCTGCGCGGCGTGGGCCCGGCCGAACCGCTCGTAGACGTACTGGATGACCTCCTCGCGGCGCATGGACTCGATGTCGACGTCGATGTCCGGCGGGCCGTCCCGCTCGGGGGCCAGGAAGCGCTCGAACAGCAGCCCGTGCCGCACCGCGTCGACGGCGGTCACCCCGAGCGCGTAGCAGACGGCGGAGTTGGCGGCCGAGCCACGGCCCTGGCACAGGATCCCGCGGCTGCGGCAGAAGTCGACGAGGTCGTGGACGATGAGGAAGTACCCGGGGAAGCCGAGGGACTCGATGACGTCGAGCTCGTGCTCGATCTGCGCCCAGGCCCCGGCCACCCGTTCCGCCTCCGGGGGCCCGTAGCGGTCCAGCGCTCCGCGGCGCACCAGCTCCCGCAGCCAGGACGCCTCGTCGTGGCCCGGCGGCACCGGGTACGGCGGGAGGCTGGGGGCGACGAGGGTCAGGTCGAAGGCGCACTCGTCCGCGAGCGCCGCGGCGGTGGTGACGGCGTGCGGGTACCGGCGGTGCCGCCGGGCCATCTCCGCCGGCGAGCGCAGGTGCCGCCCGCCGGCGGGCAGCCAGCCGTCGACGTCGTCGAGGCTGCTGCGGGCGCGCACCGCCGCGAGGGCGGCGGCGAGGTCGGCGTCGGCGGGGCGAGCGTGGTGGACGTTGCCGGTGGCGACGAGCGGCAGGCCGGCGCCCACGGCGAGCTCGGCGAGGGCGTCCGCGCGCTCGGAGTCCCACGGGTCGCCGTGGTCGGTGACCTCCACCGCGACGTTGTCCCGCCCGAACAGCACGGTCAGCCGGTCCAGCTCGGTGCGGGCGGCGGCGAGGTCCCACACCGGCCCGCCCGGACGACCGGCCCGGCGGCCTCCCTCCAGCGCCTGGCGCACGGCGCCCTTGCGGCAGCCGGTCAGGACGAGCCACTGCCCTGCGGCGGCCTCCGCGAGGGTCTCGAGCCGGTAGTCCGCCGCGCCCTTGGTCCCGGTGGCCAGGTGCGCCTCCGCGATGGCACGGGACAGCGCGCGGTACCCGTCCGGGCCGCGGGCCAGGACGAGCAGGTGCGTGGCCCGCGGGTCCGGGGACCCGGTGGGCGGGTCCAGGACGCCCCCGGGGTCGGGCAGGTGCAGCTCGGCGCCGAACACCGTCGGGACGCCGACGGCCCGCGCCGCCTGGGCGAACCGTACGACGCCGTAGAGCCCGTCGTGGTCCGTGACGGCCATGGCCGACAGACCGAGGCGGGCCGCCTCGGCGGCGAGCTCCTCCGGCTGGCTGGCCCCGTCCAGGAAGCTGAACGCCGAGTGGGCGTGCAGCTCGGCGTACCGGGATCGGGCGGGCTCAGTCATACCGGGCCGCCAGCCGCCAGGCCCCGTCCCGCAGGACGAGCAGGAGCGCCGCCCCGTCGTCGGTGAGGACCTGCAGGTAGGCCGTCCGTTCCGCGCCCGGCCCCCACCACCGCTGCACGACCGGCCACGGACCGGCCCAGGCGACGACGCGGTGGTGCACGACGACGCGCTGGCTCGCCGCACCACGGTGGCTCGCCGCACCACGGTGGCCTGGCGCACCACGGTGGCTCGCCGCACCGCGGCGCGCGTCCCCCGCGGCCTCCGGCACACCCAGGGTCGCCGGCTCACCGCTGAGCTCGAGCCGGGCGCTGACCCGCACCGGGGTCCCGTCCGGGGCGCACAGGTCGACGTCCACCGGCTCGGTCAGCACCGTCGCCGGCGCCGGGGGTGGGAGCCGGCCGGGCCACGGCGCCGCCGCGGTGCGCGTGGGCGGCACCTCCTCCCCCCACGGGACGAGGTGGACCTGGTCCTGCAGGTCACGCCCACCCTGGAGGGTCACGCCGAGCACGGCGTCGGCCCCCAGCAGGCCCTGGACCCGGTGCAGCGCCCGCTGCGCGCGCCGGTCCGCACCGCTGGGGTCTCCCCACAGCCGGCCCTGCTCCGCGCCGACCGGCACGACCTCCTCGGCCCGCAGCGCCAGGTGGACGAGCCCGGCCGGTTCCGGGTCCTCCCCCAACGACGCGACCGCCGTGCGACCCGTGGTCCCGCGGTGCAGCCAGCCCTCGAGCTGCCAGCGGACGCGGTCGGTCATCCGGGCGACGGACAGCCCGCCCAGCGCCGTGTCCGTCCGCCACGTGCGGACCAGGTCCTGCCCGGCCTCCGTGCGCGCCACGATCTCCAGCCGCCCGCAGCCGGCGCCGCGCTCGACCAGGCGCGCGTGCAGTGCCTCGGCCAGGCGCCGGGCCACGAACGCGGTGGCCTCCAGCCGCTCGACCGGCGGGTCCAGGTCCTCCTCGACGACGACGTCCTGGTCGGGCCGGCGGACCGCCGTCGGCCGGTCGTCCCGACCGCAGGCGACCCGGTGCGCCCATGCCCCGAGCCCACCGAACCGGGCGAGCACGTCCTCGCCCGGCAGCCGGGCGAGGTCCCCGAGGGTCCGCAGCCCCAGCCGTCCCAGGAGGTCCACGAGGCCGGGGATCCGGGCGACGACCTCCTCCTCGGTCGCGACGTGCACGAGCTCCCCGATCCCGAGCGGGGCGAGGAACGCGGCGGCCGTGCCGGCGGGGAGCAGGCGACCGGCCCGGGCGGCGAGAACCGCGGCGCCCGCACCGTCGGCCACCCCCACCTGCGCCTCGTAGCCCGCCCGGGCGACCGCCTCGACCAGCTGCTCGGCCAGGGCCTCCTCCGAGCCGTGGTAGCGGCCGGCGCCCGCGGCCGGCAGCAGCAGCAGCCCCGGCCGGGCCACCTCGACGCCGGCCACGACGCCCTCGACCGCCTCGACGACCGGCTCCAGCAGACGGACGTCCCGGCCCGGGTCCGCCGCGAGCAGCACGACCTCCGGGCAGGTCTCCTGCGCGTGACGCCGGCGCATCCCCCGTCGCACGCCCTGGGCGCGGGCGACCGCCGACACCGCCGTCACCCGGCGGCCGTCGTGGACGGCGGCGGGACGGTCGGCCGGGACCTCGGCGAGCGTCATGGCCGCCAGCACCGGCCAGTCGGGCACCCACACCGCCGCGACCCGCTCCTGTGGGGTCGGGGCGGTGCTCATCCCGCCCTCCGGCGGTCGGGCGTCCAGGCCGGGCCGACGGAGCCCGCGACGGGCGTCCCGTCCACGGCGGACGTCGCCGCGACGGGGGACCTTCCGTCGGCGTCGGCCGGCGCCCAGGGGTGCAGCAGGGCGGGGACGGTGACGTCGAGCACCGTGGCCCGGCCGGCCGCCCCGCGTCCCTGCCGACGCACCGTGAGAGCCCGGCTGCGCAGCCGGCCGCTGCCCCGGCCCAGCCCCTCCCACCGCGAGCGCTCGGCGGTGAGCACGACGTGCGCCCCGGGCCATGCCGTGGTGGGCAGGAGGACCGCGGCCCGTTCGCGCGCGCGGGCGCCGAGCCGGCGCCGGTCGGCGTCCGTCAGGGCCACCGCCGGACCGACGACGACGACGTCCACACCGTCCAGCAGGGCCGCCACGGCGGTCGGCGCCTCGGGGCCCGGTGCCGGGACGAGGGCGACACGGTCCAGGTCGAGACCGAGCTGGTGGGCGGCGAGGACACCGGCGTCGGGCAGGCCCACGAGGGCGACCCAGCCGCCGGACCGGGACACCTCTCCGAGCAGCCCGAGGGCCAGGGACGTGGACCCGGCCACCACGACGGTCGAGCCGCGACGCAGGGCGCCGTCCGGCAGGAGCGCGCCGAGGCCGGCGGGCACGGGCAGGAGGCGCGGGGACGTCTCCTCGACCTCCGTCCGGGCCGGACGGCGCCCGGAGAGCTCCCCCGTCCGCTCCTCGGCGACGCGCAGGACCGAGCGGGCCAGCGCAGCACGCTCCGCCGCGGCACGACCCCGCGTGGGCGCCTCGGCGGCCACCGCACCCATGTCGCCTCCCCTCCGTGCTGCGCCACGGACCGACGCGCGCACCACGATCGGTCGGTGTCGAACAGGTGTTCGATCCTGCGTCCAGTACACGTCGACGGCGACGGGCTGTCAAACCGCTCCGGCGTGTCCCCCGAGCCGCCTCACCCGGACGGCCGCAGGCCGTTCCCGCTGCCTGAACCGCCGCCGCGCCCGCACCCCTCGCGGCACGTCGGCGGCTCTCCCCCACCTGCCCGGGACCACCTCCGACGCAGGCCCCGTCCGGCGGGCCGCGGCCCGCGTCGAGCGCGCGGAGCGGGTGTGCGTGTCCCCGGTCACCGGCATGATGATCGGGGTGAGGCCCTCCCCCGCGGGAGGACCCCGACCGACCCGCACGAGCGCCCCGGCGCCCGCCGACACGGAGGACCCATGGACCTGACCCGGCCCGACGCCCCCGAGCCCTACGCCCTGCTGCCGAAGGTCGGGAGCTTCACCCTGACCAGCCACGACGTCCAGGAGGGCCGGCCGCTGGACCACCGCTTCACCGCCGAGGGCGGCAGCACCTCCCCGCACCTGGCCTGGTCCGGGTTCCCCGAGGCGACGCGCAGCTTCGTCGTCTCCTGCTTCGACCCCGACGCCCCGACCCCGGCAGGCTTCTGGCACTGGACGGTCGCCAACCTGCCGGTGAGCACGACCTCCCTGGCCACCGGGGCCGGCGCGCCGGGCAGCGACCACCTCCCGCCGGGCGCGGTCCAGACCCGCAACGACGGCGGCGAGGCGGGGTTCATGGGCGCCGCTCCCCCGTCCGGGGACAAGCCGCACCGCTACGTCTTCGCCGTGCACGCCCTCGACGTGGAGCGCCTCCCGGTCGACGCCGCGACGACCCCCACGGTCGTCGCCTTCCAGGCCGTCTTCCACACGATCGCCCGCGCGACCCTGACCCCGACCTACGCCCGGTGAGCGGCCGGTGACGGCACACCTGGCCTGGTCACCGGCGCTCGGCCGACCCGACCTCCTCGCCCCGGCGACGGCCGACGCGCTGCGTGCCTGGGCGGCCGCCGACCCCCGCGTCGCCGAGCAGGTCATGGTCGCCGAGATCGATCCCGCACTGGCCGACACCGCGGCGCTCACCGCTGCCTACGCGCTGCCGCTGGACGCCTCGGCGAACTGCGTGGTCGTCGCCGGCCGCCGCGGTGGCGAGGAGCGCGTCGCGGCGTGCGTGGTGCTCGCGACCACGCGCGCCGACGTCAACAACGCGGTCCGGCGGGTGCTCGACGTGCGCAAGGCCTCCTTCCTGCCGACCGACCGGGCCGTCGAGGGGTCCGCGATGGAGTACGGCGGCATCACCCCGATCGGCCTGCCGTCGGGGTGGCGGGTCCTCGTCGACGCCCGGGTCGCCGTCGCGGGCGACGTCGTCGTGGGCAGCGGCGTGCGGCACTCCAAGATCGAGCTGCCGGGCGAGCTGCTGGCCGCCATGCCCGGCGCGGAGCTGGTGGAAGCCCTGGCGATCGGCTGAGGCCCCCGCACCGGTCCTGGACTCCGGCGGAGCTCGCACGGCACGATCTGCGATCATGGAGTTCCTGGTGCTCGGTCCCCTCGTCGTCCTCGACGGGGACCGGGCACGGCCGGTCGACGGGCACCGGCGGCGTGCGCTGCTCGCCGCCCTCGTGTCCCGCCGCGGCCGCACCGTCCCGCCGGCCGAGCTCGAGGACGCCTTGTGGCCCGACGGCCCGCCACCCAGCGCCCACCACACCCTGCACACCCACGTCTCGCGGCTGCGCCGGGAGCTCGGGGTCCCCGTCGAGGCCCGCGACGGCGGGTACGCGCTGGACGTCCCCGCCGAGGCGGTCGACGCCGGTCGGTTCGGCGCCCTTCTCGCCGCCGCGCGGCGGGTCCCCGAGCAGGATCCCGAGCGGGCCGTGCGCCTGCTGACCGAGGCGCTCGCGCTCTGGCGCGGGCCCGCGTACGGCGGCGCGGCCGACCTGCCCGGGGTGCGCGCCGAGGCGCGGGCTCTCGAGGCGCGCCGGCTCCAGGCGCGCGAACGGCTGGCGACGGCCCTCGTGCACGCCGGACGCCCCGACGACGCCGTCGTCGTCGCCGAGGCGCTGGTCGCCGACGAGCCGGCCCGCGAGACCGGGTGGGCCGAGCTCATCCGCGCCCTGGTCGCCGCGGGCCGCCCCGCGGACGGCGTGGCCGCCTACCACCGGGCGGCCGCCGAGCTCGCCGAGCTGGGCCTGCTCCCGGCCGCGGCGCTGCGGGCGGCCCAGGCGGAGGCGCTCGCCGCCCCGGACCACGCGCAGGCCCCGGGAGCCGGCGCACCGGACGCCGCGCCGGGCCCGGACGGGCACCCCGACCCGGAGCGCACCCCCGCCGTGCCGTCGACCTGGAGCCCCCTGGTCGGCCGCGACGCCGACCTGCGGGCCCTCGACGACCTCCTCCAGGACGCCCGGCTCGTGACGCTCCTCGGTCCGGGCGGCGTCGGCAAGACGCGGCTGGCGCTGGAGGTCCTGCGCACCCGCCAGACGCGCCACCGCAGCGGTGTGCGGTGGGTGGACCTGGCGTCCGTGCACGACGCCTCCGCGGTCGCGGCCTCGACGGTGAGCGCGCTCGGCGTCACCACCGACGCCGGCCCCACCGCCGCCGCGCTGCGCCGCGCCGGCGCCCTGGACGTGCTCGTCGTCCTCGACAACTGCGAGCACGTGCTCGACGCGGTCGCGGAGGTGGTCGAGGAGCTCCTCGCCGGCGGCCGCGCCCGCCTCCTGGCCACCAGCCGCGAGCGCCTCGGCGTCCCGGCCGAGCGGGTGCACCCGGTCCGCCCCCTGGGCACCGAGGGCGACGGCGCCGCGCGACGGCTCTTCCTCGACCGCGCCGCGGCGGCCGGCGCGCACGTCGACGAGGGCGACCTCGCGACGGTCGACGCCGTCGTGCAGCAGCTCGACGGGCTGCCGCTGGCCATCGAGATGGCGGCCGCCCGGACCATGACGACCGGCCTGCGCGAGCTCGCCGACGCCCTGCGCGCGGACGCCGCCGACCTGCGCAGCCCGCACCGGCGGGGCAGCGAGCGGCACCGGACCCTCCGGGCGGTCATCGCCTGGTCGCAGCGCCTGCTCGACGACCGCCAGCGCGAGGCACTCCAGCGGTGGCCGGTGCTCGCGGGGCCGGTCCCGATCCAGGACGCGGTGGCGGTCCTGGAGGTGGAGCCGCGCGACGTCGAGGACCTCGTCGCGCGGTCCCTCCTGCTCCTGCACCCCACCCCG
>JACIXM010000509.1 GCA_014360395.1 Actinotalea sp. | reverse complement strand
TCGCGGCGGTCCGCCGGCGGCGCCGCGGGTCGGTGCGGTGGTGGGGTCCGGCGCTGCCCCTGGCCGCGGCGGGCGTGCTGCCGCCGGCGTTCCTCGGCGACGGGGACACCACGGCCGCGCTGCTCTCGGGCGGTGCCGCCCTGGTCACGGCCGCCCTCCTGGTCCGACCGTGCGCCCGGTGGTGTGCGGCGCCGATGCGGCGGGAGCCGTCGCCGGCGGCGGCGCACACCTAGGCTGGCGCCGTGCCCGCGCCCCACCCGCTGACCGGCCTGACCGGCCTGCCCGTCGCGGCGGAGGTGGAGGAGGCCCGTCGGGCCTGCGAGGAGCTGCGGTGGCACCGCGCGCTGCGGCGGCAGTGGGCCGTGGCCCGGACCGAGGCCGGGGTGCGCGCCGCCCGCGCCGGCGCGGCCCTCGACGGCGCCCGGGTGCCGCTGGAGCAGGTCCGGGACGTGGCACGGGGGGCGGCGGACCCGCCCGAGGGCGCCGTCGGGCAGGTGCTGCTCGGGGCGCTCCGGGCCCAGGCGGAGGTGGAACGACTGATGCCGGCGCCCGGCGCGACGGGCCGGCCGGCGGCGGTCCCGTTCCGCCAGCTCCTCGCGCGGCTGCACCTGGCCGTCGCCGCCGGTGCGTCCGGGGGCGGGCCGTCGGTCGGTCCGGAGCTCGGCCGCCCACGCGTGGGCGCCCCGCGGGACCTGCACGGCCTGGGGCCCGCGCCCGCGCCGGAGGAGGTCGACGCCCGGCTGGACGTGCTGGCCGAGGTGGTGGACGCCCCGTCGTCGTCGGCGGTGCCGGGGCTGCTCGTGGCCGCCGTCGCGCACGGCGAGCTGCTCGCGCTGCGCCCGTTCGAGCACGGCAACGGCGTCGTGGCCCGCGCCGTCTTCCGGCACCTGCTCGTGCGGGAGGGCGTCGACGTCGTCGGCGTCGTCGTGCCGGAGGTCGACTGGCTCGCCCAGCCCCTGCCGTACGTCGCGACGGCGGCGCGCTTCGCGACCGGCAGCGCCGACGGCGTCGCCGCGTGGGTGCGGTGCTGCGCTGCTGCCGTCGTGCGGGGCGCGCAGGAGGGGACGTCCGTGGCGGACGCCGTGCTCGCCGGGCGGCTGGGCGGCTGACGGAGGACCGTCAGGAACCCGGGACCGGACATGATGACGGCGGCGCCCCGGGGGACGCCGCCGTCGACAGCACGGGTGACGAGGTATCAGGCGCTGCAGGTACTGCCGCAACGGGACAAGCCCGGTCGGCAGGTCCTCTCGAGGACTGGTCGCGCGTGGGTTCTCGTCGCCCGCTGTGCTGTTGTGCCTCCTTTCTACGCCTCCCGCGCGCACAACGGAAGGGCCGTTCGCCTCTGGACACGGGCCCACGGGGAGGGGTGTCACGAGCCGGACGATGTCGTCCGCTCAGTGGGACGGCGAGCGTGGTCGTCCCATGATCGAGGACGTTCGACGGGGCTCCGGCGGGGTCAGGCGGGGGCGGCGGCGGCGCGTCGGCGTCGCAGGAGGACGGCCGCGACGGCCACCAGGAGCACCAGCAGCCCGACGGGGACGGTCCGACTCGGGGGGAGCCTCCGGAGGGCGACCGGCCGGGCGAACGCGAGCGACTCCCAGCCGCGCTCGGTCGCCAGGCGGCGCAGCGCGCGGTCCGGGTTGACGACGGCGGCGTGGCCGACGGTCTCCAGCAGGGGCAGGTCGGTGACGGAGTCGGAGTACGCATAGCTCGCGGCCAGGTCGTAGCCCTCACGGTTCGCGAGGTCGCGGATCGCCTCGGCCTTCGCCGGGCCGTACGCGTACGAGGTGATCGCCCCCGTGTACCGACCGTCGAGGACCTCCATGCGGGACGCGACGACGTGGTCGGCGCCCAGCATCGCCGCGACGGGCTCGACGATCTCCGAGCTGGACGCGGAGACGACGACGACGTCGCGGCCCTCGGCGTGGTGGTGCGCGATGAGCTCGAGCGCCTCGGCGAAGACGGTCGGCTCCACGGCCTCCCGCACGGTCTCGGTGACGATCGCCGAGACCGTCGCGACGTCCCAGCCCGTGACCATCCGGGACAGGCTGCGGCGCAGCCGCTCCGTGGTCGCCTCGTCCGCGTGGCCGAGGTGGAAGGCGGCGTGGGCGAACGCCGCCCGCAGCGCAGCCCGGCGGGTGAGCAGACCCCCGGTGTGGAAGGGACGCGCGAAGGCGACCGACGAGGACGTCGCGATGATCGTCTTGTCGAGGTCGAAGAACGCCGCGGCGCGGCTGCCGGTCATGGTCTCCGTCCTGCTGGGCGCCGTCGAGGTCCCCCGCGACGCGGCGGACGCCGGCGTCCCCGTGAGGGTAGCGAGCCGGCTGCCGGCGTGGCCGGTCCGGACGTGGCGTGGCGTGCCCCGTGCTCGTCCACGGACGCGTGCCGGATGCGGTCGTCCACAGCCGCGACGGCCCCCGGCCGAGCCGCGTCGGGAGCGAGGGCAGCCTCGGGCGGTGCCCTGGTGCACAGCGGGGCGCGGCCGGTGGAGGGGGAGCGGTGCGGGGACGGGTGGTCGCGGTCGTCGGGGCGGCGGGCGGGGTGGGGGCGTCGACCCTGGCGGCCCTGCTCGCCCGCCGCCGGGCGATCGCCGGGGACCGCGTCCTCCTCGTCGACCTGGACCCCGGCGGCGGCGGGCTGGACGTGCTGCTCGGGCTCGAGCAGGTCGACGGTGCGCGCTGGTCGGACCTGCGTCACGTCGCGAGCGGTGTGGAGGCGCGACCGCTCCTGGACGCGCTGCCCCACTGGCGCGGGGTCTCCGTCGTCTCCGGGGACCCCCACCGCACCGCCGACGCCGACGGCGGACCGGAGCCGGCCGTGGTCGGGGCGGTCCTGG
>JACIXM010000508.1 GCA_014360395.1 Actinotalea sp. | reverse complement strand
TAGCCCTGGTGGGCGTGCCGGGGGAGGGACCCGGCGTCGTCCGCACGGGCGCGAGCGGCCGGCAGGGCTACGCCGCGAGCCAGAGGGCCCCGACGCCCGCCGCGGCGGCGGCCACGCACAGCACCAGCGTCCCGACGGCGTTCGCGACCGCGCGGGCCGGCTCGCCGGCCTGCACCAGGCGGACCGTCTCGACCATGGCCGTGGAGAAGGTCGTGTAGCCGCCGCAGAAGCCGACGGCCGCCGCGGTGAAGACGGTCGAGCCGAGCCCGTGGAACAGGTGCGCCCCGGTCAGCAGCCCCAGGAGCAGCGAGCCGCTGACGTTCACGACGACGGTCGCGACGGGGAACGCGGAGGTCCACCGGGAGCGGATCACCCCGTCGACGACGAACCGGGAGGCGGCGCCGAGGCCACCGAGCAGCGCGACCAGCAGGACGCTCATCGGCGGCCACGCCGGTGGTGCCGGGCGGCCGCCACCACGCCCAGCAGCGCGGCCAGGACGCCGACGGCGACGCTGACCGCCCCGTAGAGGAGCCCCAGGCCCGGGCGGCCCGCCGCGGCGAGGCGCTCGACCTCGATGGCGAGCGTGCTGAAGGTCGTGAACCCGCCGAGCACGCCCGTGCCGAGGGTGAGGCGGACCCGGCGGGCGCGCGCCGTCTCCGGCCCCCGGCGCACCAGGCGCTCCAGGAGCACCCCGAGGAGGAACGCGCCGGCGAGGTTCTCGACGAAGGTCCCGGTCGGCCATCCCTCGCTCGGTCCCACGACGCTGCTCAGCCCGTACCGGGCGGCCGTGCCGACGGCGCCGCCGAGCGCCACCATCAGGACGAGCGACAGGCGCAGGTGCGCGGGGCGCTGGCCGTCGCTGCTCATGCCGTCCCCTCGCTCACGTTCGGGGCGAGGCTACCGTCGGTCCCGCTCGGGACGGTGCTCAAGGCCCTGCGCGCGGGCTCCCCTCGGGGGGACGATGGAGGTCTCGTCACTGCTGACGGGGGAGGCCGCCGTGAACACCCGTCGACTCATCTGCCTGGTCGCCGCGCACCGGTACCGCAAGGTCCACCATCCCGACAGCGACGCCCCGGGGGAGTACTTCCTGCTGTGCCGTCGGTGCGGGTACCGGAGGGGTGTGCCGGGACCGGAGGAGATCGCATCGGCCTATTCCACCTGGACCTTCGGGTCCTGACGTCCGGGCGGCGCTCAGCGGGACGGGCTCGACCGGCCCCGGGTCCCCCGGCGGCCGGGGCGGGTGAGGACGGCGAGGCGCCGCAGGGCCCGGTCCACCTCCTCGGCGGTCGGCTCCGCGCCGGGAGCCTCCCTCCCGGCGGTGGCACGCGCCTGGGGGCGACCTGCTGCCGGAGCCGGGCCGACGGCGCGGGCCTGCTCCTGCGGCGCCGGGCGGCCGGTCACAGCGCCGCCCGGCGCGTGAGCGGGAGGTTCGCGCGCACCGCGACCCAGCCGACGGCGACCGCGAGGAGCGGGATGCCGAGGACCTGGAGGCCGAGCGTGGCCCACGGCAGGACGACGACCGGGGGGCTCTCGTAGCCCGGCAGGCGGGCCAGGACGAGCACGACGCCCAGCGCGACGCCCGCGACCGTGCCCACCACCGTGCCCAGGCCGGCGACGAGCCCCGCCTGCGTGGCCGAGAACCGCCGTCGGGTGCGGGGCTCGGCGCCGACGGCGGCCAGCGTCGCCAGGTCGGGGCGCGACTCGACCGCAGCGAGGCCGACGGCGATGCCGGTCGCGCCGAGCGCCACGACGGCGGCGGCGGCGGCGAGGACCAGCTGGGTGAGGTTCGCGCCGCCGAACGGTTCCAGCGGCTCGACGAACACGGTCCCTGCGTCGCCGACGGCTGCGGCGGCCGCCGCGACCTCGGCGGCCGTGGGCGTGCGCGTCGTCGTCGCCACGAGCCCGACGGTCACCGCCTCCAGGTCGAGGTCGGCGAGCGCCGTCGGGGGCAGGACCACCTCGTACTGCATACCGGGCAGCGCGACGTGGGCGCCGGGCAGGTCCACGGGCGCGCCGCGGCGTTCCCCGCCACCGTCGAACGGGTGGGTGGCGACCTCGAGGCGCACGGTGCCGTCGGGCCGGATCGCGAAGCGGTCCTTGACGACCACGCGGCCCTCCGCGAGTGCCCGCGCCGCGGCCGGCGACTCCGCGTACCCGAGGGCTCGGACGACGCGACCGTCGTCGACGAGGACGTCGCTCGTCGCCCCGGTCGGGTCCGACCAGAGGATCGTGCCGCTCCCGGCACTCGACGCGCAGCGCGGGTCCCCGCGCAGGGCCTTGACCTCCGCGTCGGTGAACGTCCCCTCCTCGGTCCAGAGCGGGCAGCGCTGGGCGGCGGGGCGCTCGGCGGTGACCGACGTCCAGCCGGTCGCGGCCCCCGGACGCTCGGCGGGTACCACGAGGGCGACGGGATGCACCTGGTCGGCGGGCACGGCGCCGCGCAGGGCGTCCTGCGTGGGGCCGAGCAGGGCGGCCACGTCGTCCGACGAACGCCCCGCGAGGAAGTTGACCGCGACCGTCCCCGGCGCTGCCGACGGCCGGTACTCCCGCAGGAGCCGCTCGGCCTGCGACTCCTGGTAGACCCCCGCCGCGCCCAGGCCCGCCACCGCTGCGACGACGGCTGCGACGGCCGGGCCGGTGCGGGGCCGGTGTCGTGCCGCGTCCCGCACGGCGATCCGGCCCACCGCGCCGAGGCGCGGCGCCAGCCGTCCTGCCAGCGTGACGAGCGAACCGGAGGTCGTGACGACGCCCAGCACGATCGCGACGACGCCGACCACCGCACCCGTCGGCCGTCCGGCGGCCGTGCTCGCCAGCGCCGTGGCCGCCCCCAGCACGGCCACGACGATGCCGAGCA
>JACIXM010000507.1 GCA_014360395.1 Actinotalea sp. | reverse complement strand
CCGACGAGGACGCCGCCGAGCTGGGCATCAACGGGTTCGACCACCGCCGGTTCCTCAATGCCTTCTACGTCGACCGCTTCCCCGGCTCCTTCGCGCGCGGCGTGCCCTTCCAGGACAACCCGCGCACGGGCGACTGCCGTATCGCGGGGACGACGGCGTCGCTCACGGGCGTCGAGGCGGGGGACGCCGGCGGGGTGGACCGGGTGCTCCTGGCGCACGCGATCGTCCTGTCCACCGGCGGGCTGCCCCTGCTGTACCTCGGGGACGAGGTCGGCCAGCTCAACGACTACACCTACCGCGACGACCCGGCGACGGCGGGCGACAGCCGCTGGGTCAACCGCCCCCGCTACCCGGCCGACCGCTACGCGGAGCGGGAGGACCCGACGACGGACGCCGGGCGGATCTTCGCCGGCCTGCGCCACCTGCTCGAGGTCCGCCGCGCCACGCCCGAGCTCGCGGGGAACACGCTGATCGCCTTCGACGCGAAGAACCCGCACCTGGTGGCCTACCAGCGCCCCGGCCGCGACGAGGACGGCCGCGGCACCTTGGTCCTGTGCGTCGCGAACGTGTCGGACCACGTGCAGGTCGTGGACCCGTGGACGCTGTCCGGGATGCCGCGGCACGCCGCGGACCTGCTCGCCGGCGGCACGGTGGACCTGCGGGAGGGCCTGCCGGTGCCCGCGCACGGAGTGCGGTGGCTCCGGGTCACCCCGGTCGCCTGACCCGGGTCACGCGGCGCTGACCGCGCGCTCCTCCGTGGCGGTGCCGCCGGGCCGGCGGGTCCGCGCGACGGCGGCGCGCTCGGCGTCCTTGGCGTCCCGGGCCTGCTCGAGCACGTCGGTGATCTGGTCGCCGACCAGCTCGTGCCGCTCCAGGAGGGCGTCGCGCAGCGCCTCGACGAGGTGCCGGTTCTCCGCGAGCAGCCACATGACCCGCTGCCGGGCGTCCTCCAGCACCTTCTCGAGCTGCTGGCGCGCCTCGCGGTCGGACAGGACGGCCGCGACGATGTCGTGCCCGGTCGCCTGGAACGAGATGAGCGAGCCGGTCATGCCCGCGGCACCGACCATCTGCGCCGCCGTCCGCGTCGCCGCGGCGAGGTCGCTCGCGGGCCCGGTGGAGGTGACGCCGAAGAAGAGCTCCTCGGCGACGATCCCGCCCATCGCGATCTCGACGAGCGCCTGCAGGTCGCGGGCGGAGTGCGTCCACACCTCCTCGGCGTCGCCGTGGGCGAGCAGGCCGAGCGCCTGGCCGCGCTTGACGATGGTGAGCACCTCGAGCTGCCGGTTCGGGGCGGCGAGCCAGGCGACGGTCGCGTGCCCGGCCTCGTGGGTCGCGATGAGACGCTGCTCCTGCTCGGTGTAGGTCACGGGCTGCCCGATCCCGACCATCTCGGTGATCCGAGCGTGCTCGACGTCCTCGAACGACATGCCCGCCGCGCCGCGGCGCAGTGCGTTGACCAGCGCCTCGTCGAGCAGGTGCTCGATCATGACGGGCGTCCAGCCGCTGGTGGCGGCGGCGATGCGGTCCCGCACCCGCTCCTCGTCGAGCGCGTCCTCGTGCGCCCGGCGCGCCAGGAAGTGGTCGACGAGCGCCCGGCGCCCGTGCACGTCCGGGGTCGGGAAGGTCAGGATGCGGTCGAACCGGCCGGGGCGCAGCAGCGCCGGGTCGAGCTGATCGGCGCGGTTCGTCGCGGCGATGAGCAGGATCGGCGCGCGCTCGGGGCGCGACTGCCGCAGCTGCCGGTCCGCCGGCAGGAGGAGGTTGATCCGGGCCAGGGCCGCGTTGCGCAGCTTCTCCCACCCGGTCGGCTGGTCGAAGGACTGCATCTGCACGAGCAGCTCGTTGACGACCCCGCCGGTGCCCTCGCTGATGACGGCGTTGTGCACGACGCCGGGCGTGCCCGCGTCCGCGTGCAGTCCGGCGGTGCCCCGCACGAGCGCCGTCGTGCCGCCGCGCGGGTCGGTGAAGCAGCGGCCGGGGTCGAAGGTCGTCGCCGCCACCGCGCCGGAGACGGGCCCCCGGCCGGTGGTCGGCATCCCGCCCCGGGCCATCGCGATGGCGTCGATCTCCTCGATGAAGCCGATCGCCCCGCCCTCGGCGCGGGCGGCCTTGCGCAGCTCGGTGAAGTACCGGCGGATCTTCTTGGCGGTCGCCCCGTAGTACATCGACTGGAAGGAGGTGGCCGAGACGAAGAGGAACGGGACACCCGCCTCGGCGGCCATCGCCTTGGCGGTCAGGGTCTTGCCTGTGCCGGGCGGCCCCTCGAACAGCAGGCCGCGACGCGGTGTGCCGCCCATGAGGTCGGCGAACCGTCGGTGCGTCTGGAACAGCTCGATGGAGCGGCGCACGTCCTCCTTGACCGGGTCGATGCCGATGACGTCGTCGAGGGTGACGTCCACCTGCTCCGGGCGGTAGGTCAGGTGGGGGGAGCGCGAGGCGACGACCTGGGTGCCGAGGACGAGGACGAGCATCGCCGCGAAGAAGACGATGATCACCAGCAGGAACGGGTCGATCGACGGCAGCGGAGGCAGGATCGGCCGACCCAGCAGCGGCATGGAGATGAGATAGGCCTCGATGATGAGGACGACGCCGGCGAACCGGTAGAAGCGTCGGCGCCGGACCCGATCCCGCTCGGCCGCGATGTCGTGCGGCGGGACCTCCGCGAGGTCGTCCGGCGACCTCCGTGACGTGCGAGCCATGGCGCGTCCCTCCCGCGGTGTCCGCCGGCCGGACGTCGGCCGCCATGTTCATCGTCCGCCGGGGGGACGAACCGGGCAACCGCTTGCGGCCCTTGATCACCGACTGTCACCCCGGCGAGTGACACGCGGCTCAGATCTGCCTCAGCGGCGGGCCTGCGGGGCCTCGTGGCGCCCGTGGGTGAGCCGGGCATGGACGACGGTCCTGACGAGGACCGCGCCGCTGCCGATCATGAGGGCGGCGGACGCGAGGTTCATGAACGGCAGGTCCGCGCCGAAGATCTGGGCGAGCCCGACGGCGACCAGCCCCAGGGCGAAGAGGACCGAGCCGGCGGCCCGCAGCCGGCTGCGCCGGACCTCGGCGACCCCGCGGCGCGCCTGGTGCTTGGCGTAGGCGAGCGGCCGTTCCGCCCAGGCGAACTTGGTCGCCAGGACCGCCAGCCCGGTGGCGACGAGGACGAAACCGGGTCCGGGGAGCACGAGCAGGGCGACGCCGGTGAGCGCGAGCACGCCGCCCACGGCCCCCACCAGCACCCGGCTCACCACGTCCTCCTCGCGTCGGCGCCCCCTCCGGGACCCGTCCATCATCCCCTGGTCCGGATGGGCGCGACAGCGAACCGATGCCCGATCGGGGGCGCGCAGCTAGCCTGGCCGTGCTCGTCGTCGACCGAGGGAGAACCTGACGTGACGCCCGGCCTGCCATCCCCCGGTCCAGCACCACGAGCAGCTCGACCGTCGCCGGGGCGGGACGTCGTCGTCGGGGTCGACCTGGGCACGACGAGCACCAAGGCCGTCGCCTTCGAGGCGGGGCGCGTGGTGGCCGCGGCGTCGCACGGGTACCCGCTGGACGAGCCGGAGCCGGGCCACGCCGTCCAGGACTCGGAACTCATCCTCGACGCGGTGCGGGCTGCGATCCGCGACGTCGTCGCGCAGGTCGGGGCCGACCGGGTCGCCGGGTTGTCCTTCAGCGCCGCGATGCACAGCCTCCTCGGCCTGGGCGAGCACGACGAGCCGCTCACCACCGTCGTGACCTGGGCCGACACCCGCGCGGCCGAGCAGGCGCA
>JACIXM010000506.1 GCA_014360395.1 Actinotalea sp. | reverse complement strand
CCTCGAACAGCGGCATGAGGTGCAGGTAGGTCAGCCCGAGCTCGCGGAAGTACGGGATCTGTGCGCGCACGCCCTGCAGGTCACCGGCGTAGCGGTCGACGTACAGGACGCCGCCGAGCATGCGGTGCGACTGGAACCACTCCGGGTCCGCCTCGCGCTCGGCGTCCAGCGCACGCAGCGCGTCGGACCGGTCCTGCCAGCTCGTCGCGAGCTGCCCGGCCAGCGCCGCGAGCTCCCGGTGCGTCCGGCTGCCCTCGCCGTAGACCCGCACGAACAGCCGCTCCAGGCGCGGGAACTCCCGCTCGAACCGCTCGAGGAAGGACCGCCACTGCGCGTCCGTGGTCTCCGGGCGGCGCGCGGCCGCGAGCGCGGCCGTCACGCTGGTCGGGGCGCCGCTCGGGGCGGCGGGCTGCTGCGCGTGGTGGGGCGTGCTCACGACCACCACCCTACGAAGATCGGCCCTCCCGTGGGGCATCGCCCGGCCGACGGGCACACTGGGTGTGCGGGCACCGCCGCCCGCCGCCTGCGAGGAGGCCCCATGACGACGACGGTCCACGCCCCGCTCGCCGGCATCGTCCGGCCGCTCACCGACGTCCCGGACCCGGTCTTCGCCGAGGCGATGGTCGGGCCCGGGCTGGCCGTCGACCCGGGAGGCGTCGAGGAGGTCACGGCGACGGCCCCGGTGTCCGGGCTGCTCACGACGGTGCACCCGCACGCCTTCGTCGTCGTCACCGAGGACGGCCGGGGCGTCCTGGTCCACCTGGGCATCGACACGGTCCAGCTCCACGGCGCCGGGTTCACCGTGCACGCCGCCCTGCAGCAGCGGATCCGCCAGGGTGACCCGGTCGTCTCCTGGCGCCCCGCCGAGGTCACGGCGGGCGGGCGGTCCCCGTGGTGCCCCGTCGTGGCGCTGGACGCCGCCCCCGGCGCGGTGACCGCTGTGGTGACGCCCGGCGAGGAGGTCGCCGGCGGCGCCGCACTCCTCCACTGGGTCTGAACCGACCGGTCCTGCCCGACCCGCGCGCGGGCGGCCGTCAGGCGGGACGACGACGCGCGCGGGCGGCCTTGTCGACGGCGTCGACGCCGAGCACGGCCCCCGCGGCGAGCAGGGCCACGACCCACCCGACTGCCGGCGGGGCCGCCTGGCCGAGGGCGCTCGCGACCGGGGGCACGAGCAGCACCACGAGCGAGAAGACCAGCTCCGCGGCCGCGGCGGGCAGCAGCAGCCGGTTCGTCGTCCAGCCCAGCGCACCGGGCCGCACCGTCGAGCTGCGGCACGCGAACGCGTTCGCGGTCTGGGCCAGGACGACCGTGAGGAACGCGGCGCCGGAGGCCGCGCGGAGGGCGTCGCCGTCGGGCAGCGGCCCGCCCGGCTGCCACCCGGCGGCGAGCAGGGAGACCACGAAAGCGAGCATCGTGAGCACCGCGACGACGGGACCGAGCAGACCGAAGGCCCGGCGCAGCACACCGCGGTCCAGGAGGTGGCCGCGCACCGGCGGGCTCTCCAGCACATGCCGGTGGGGCGGCTCGCCGCCCAGCGCGGTGGCCGACAGCGTGTCGGTCCCGAGGTCCAGCACGAGGATCTGCAGCACCCCCAGCGCGAGGGGGAACTGCCCGCCGGACAGCGCCCACACCACGAACGGCGCGAGCTCGGCGACGTTGTCCGTGAGGTGGTAGGTGAGGAACCGGCGCACGTTGACGAACGTCGCCCGGCCGTGCTCGATGCCCGCCACGATGCTGGAGAACGCGTCGTCGAGCAGGACGAGGTCGGCGGCCTCCCGCGCCACGTCCGTGCCCGAGCGGCCCATCGCCACGCCGATGTCCGCCTCGTGCAGCGCCGGGGCGTCGTTGACGCCGTCGCCGGTCATCGCCACGACGTGACCGCGGGAGCGCAGCGCGGCGGCGATCCGCAGCTTGTCCTCGGGCGAGACGCGTGCGACGACCAGCCCGTCGTGGTCCAGGACGGCCGCCAGCACCCGGTCCGACGCCGGTAGCTCGGCCCCCGTGAGCACCGGGTCGCCGCGGCGGCGCAGGCCCACCTCGTCGGCGATCGCGCGCGCCGTCGCCGGGTGGTCGCCCGTCACCATGGCGACGCGCACCCCGGCCCGCCGGCACGCCCGCAGCGCGTCGGCGACGTCGTCGCGCGGCGGGTCCTCGAGCCCGACCACGCCCAGGAGCGTCAGGCCTGCCTCGACCTCGGCGACGGACGGGTGCGCACCGATCCCGGTGCCGGCGGCCACGGCGAGGACCCGGAGCCCCCGCGCCGTCATCGCCTCGACGGCGGGCCGGGCCCGGGCGAGCGCGGCCGGCGCCGCGGTGCACAGCCCCAGCACGCCGTCGGGCGCGCCCTTGACGACCGCGGCGCCGTCCACGACGGCAGCCATCCGGCGGGTCCGCGGGTCGAACGGGAAGCGGGCCGTGGGGGGCCGTCGGCGCCGGTCCGCGTCGGTGTCGACGCCGAGGCGCCGCGCGAGGACGTCGAGCGCCGCCTCCATCGGGTCCCCGTGCGCACGCCAGACCCCGCCGACCTCGTGCGCGTACCCCGTCGAGCAGCGGACGGCCGCGAGCGCGAGCTCGGCGGCCGCCGCTCGCGCGGGTGCGGAGGTCGCGGCGACGTCGGCCGTCGGACCGTACCCGGGCTCCGCGACGGTGACCGTGCCCGCCGGCGTCCAGACCTCCACGACGGTCATCTCGTTGCGGGTGAGGGTCCCGGTCTTGTCCGTGCACACGAAGGTCGTCGACCCCAGCGTCTCCACCGCGTCGAGGCTGCGCACGAGCACCTGGCGCCGCGCCATCTGCTCCGAGCCCCACGCGAGCGACAGGGTGACCGTCGGCAGCAGCGCCTCGGGCACGAGCGCCACCGTGACCCCGATCGCGAACACGACGGCGCTCTGGACCGGGTTGCCGACCAGGAGCGAGACCCCGAGGAACAGGGCACCGACCCCCAGCGCGACCGCGGCGATGAGGTGCACCACCCGCCGCAGCTCGCGGGTCAGGGGCGTCTCCTCCCGGCGCGGCGCGGTCGCCAGACGCGTGATGCCCGCGAGGCGGGTGCCCGCGCCGGTGGCCGTCGCCGTCGCCCGCCCGTCGCCCTCGACCACGAACGTCCCGGCGAAGAGGGTGTCGCCCGGCCCCGCGGCGGAGGTCTCGCTCTCCCCGGTGAGCATCGAGGTGTCCACCAGGAGGCGGTGGGCGGCGACGGCGACGGCGTCCGCGGGTACCCGGTCCCCCGCCTCGAGCAGGAGCAGGTCGCCGACGACGACGTCGTCGGCCTCCACGATCCGCCGGCGCCCGTCCCGCAGCACCTGGACCCGGGTCGGCAGGAGCGCCTGGAGGCGCTCGGCCGCGCGGTCGGCGCGCGCCCGCTGCCAGAAGGCGAAGAGGGCGTTGAGCAGGACGACGGCGACGATGGCGATCCCGAGCTCGGGCAGGCCGGCGAGGACGGCGAGGCCGGCGGCGACCCAGAGCATGACGGCGAACGCGTGGGTGAGCTCGGCCAGCAGCCGGCGCGCGGCGGACGGCAGGCGCGGTGGGGGGATGCGGTTCGGCCCGTCGTGGGCGAGCCGACGGGCGGCCTCGGCCGAGGAGAGGCCGGTGGCCGGTGGCGCGTCGGGGACGGTCACGACGGCCGCCTCTCAGGGTCGGCTGCTCCCCGCCCGGACGAGGGTGACGAGGGCGGCCACCATCCCGACAACCGTGCCGACGACGGCGAGCACGAGCAGCACCCGGGCGATCGTCGCCCACGGGACCGCGGAGTCCCCGAAGGCGAAGGGGAACACCTGGAGGAGGCGGACCGTGACGAGCAGCGAGAGCGCGAGCGTCACGAGGTCGCCGATCGCCTTGACGGCGGGTCGGTCGATGACGGCGTAGGTCAGCTCCGCCGCGGCGCTGACGGCGAGGGACACCACGAGCAGCCCGACCACCTGGTCGAACGCCGGGGTCAGGAACGGCACCACGTCCCATCCGGGCAGGACGGTGACCGCGAGGAGCAGGGCGACATTCACGAGCGCCCCCAGCACGTGGCCGGCCCGCCGGGCCGCGGACCCCGGGCTCCGGCCGTGCTGCGGGAGGGCCGGCGCGCGGTCGGGTGCGGCGCTGCGGGTGGCGTCGGCGGACGTGGACATGGCCACCACTCCTCGGTGCGAGGGACGTCTCCACGCTAGGAGCCCTCCGCGCGACGGGAAGGGACGGAGGTCATGCCCGCCGGTGTACGGCGACGACCTCCGTGCCCGTCAGCTCAGCAGGGCCTTCATCTTGTCGGCGATCATCTCCGTGGCCCGGCGGGGCGCGATGCGGGAGAGCCGGTCCAGACCCTGGGCGTCCTTGCCGATCGTCACGCGGTAGGCGCCCTTCTCCATGCCGCCGATGATCTGCGCGGCAGCGTCCGCGGGCGCCGTCGTCGTCATGCGGGCGCTCTGTGAGGACGCCACGTGCCCGGGAACGGTCGCGCCGGAGTTGTGCGCGATGTTCGTGGCCACGCCGCCCGGGAACACGACCGTGACCGCGACGGACGAGCCGCGCAGCTCCGCGTACAGGGCCTCGGTGAAGAGCTTGACCGCGGCCTTGCTCGCCCCGTACGCGGCCTGGCCCGGCACCGGGGCGAGCGCACCCATGCTCGCCACGTTGACGACCGCGGCGGACGGTCGCTCCAGCAGGTGCGGCAGGAACGCCTTCGTCGTGGTGACCACGCCCCAGAAGTTCACGTCCATGACGCGCGCGATCTCCTCGTGCGACAGGTCGTTGATCCGCACGAAGCGCTGGATGATCCCGGCGACGTTCAGGAGGCCGTCGACGTGGCCGTGCGCGGCGACCGCGGCGTCGCGGAACGCCTCCACGGCAGCGCGGTCGGTGATGTCGACCCGGTGCGTGGTGAGGCGGTCCCCCGCGTCGGCGAGGCGTCCCGTCTCGGCCAGACCGTCCTCGCTGATGTCGAACGTGGCGACCCGCGCGCCGCGCCCGAGCAGTGCCAGGACGACCTCGCGCCCGATGCCGTTCCCGCCGCCGGTGACCACGAAGACCTTGCCGCTGATCTGCATGTCCGCTCCTCGCACTCCGTCGTGCCCCTGTGCCCCCACGCTAGGTGCCCACGCTCCCGGACCGGCGGGACCTCGGACCGTGTCCCCGGGCCCGCCCCGGACCACCGCGGAAGATCACCCGCGCCAGGCACGGTGCGGTCTCCGCGCTCCTCGAGCCGCCGTCGGCACTGCCCGCGCATCGCAGCGCGTTCGCGGGCGGTGCGCGTGATGATGACCTCGTGCTGCTCGCCGACGTCGCCGCCACCTCCGCCGCCGTCGCGGCGACCCGCTCCCGTCTGGCCAAGCGCGCCGCCCTGGTGGAGCTGCTTCGCCGCACGCCCGACGACGACGTCCCGGTCGTCGCCCGGTACCTCGCCGGCGAGCTGCGGCAGCGGCGCACCGGGCTCGGCTGGCGCTCGCTGACGGGCCTGCCGGAGCCCGCAGCGGAGCCGACGCTCGAGGTGCTCGAGGTCGACGCGACGTTCGAGGGGATGGCCGGGCTGAGCGGCCCGGGCTCCTCGACCGCGCGGGCGGGGCTCGCCCACGACCTCTTCGCGGCCGCGACCGCCGACGAGCAGCGTCTCCTGCGCGGCCTGGTCACCGGCGAGCTGCGCCAGGGCGCGCTCGACGCCCTGCTGCTCGACGCGGTCGCCGAGGCCACCGGCGTGCCCGCGGACGTCGTGCGCCGCGCGGCCATGCTGGCGGGCGCGACCGAACCCGTCGCCACGGCGGCGCTCACGGCACCCGACGCCGACGGCGCCCGGGCCGCGCTCGAGGCGTTCGGCCTCACCGTCGGCCGGCCGGTCCGGCCGATGCTCGCGGCGTCCGCGCCCGACGTCGCCGCGGCGGTCGACGGGTTCGCCGGCCGCGACGTCGTCGTCGACGCCAAGCGCGACGGGATCCGGATCCAGGTGCACCGCGACGGTGACGACGTCGGCGTGTACACGCGCAGCCTCGACGACATCACGGGGCGCGTGCCGGAGATCGTCGAGGTGGTGCGCGGCTTGCCCGTGCGTGCCGTCGTCCTGGACGGGGAAGCCCTCGCGCTCGACGCCGACGGCCGGCCCCGCCCGTTCCAGGAGACGTCGGCCCGCAGCGCCACCCGGGACGCCGAGCTCGCGGGCGCGACCGCGCTACGACCGTTCTTCTTCGACGTGCTGCACCTCGACGGCGACGACCTCCTCGACGCGCCGCTGGCCGAGCGCCTGGCGCGGCTCGACGCCGTCGTCGGACCGTACGCGGTCGAGCGGGTCGTGACCGGCGATGCCGAGCAGGCCCACGAGGCGTTCACGCGCTGGGTGGCGGCCGGGCAGGAGGGCGTCGTCGTCAAGGACGCGACGGCGCCGTACGAGGCCGGGCGGCGCGGCAGCGCGTGGGTCAAGGTGAAGCCGCGGCACACCCTGGACCTCGTGGTGCTCGCCGTCGAGCGCGGGTCGGGGCGGCGTGCCGGGTTGCTCTCGAACATCCATCTGGGTGCGCGCGACGAGTCCGGGGGTTTCGTCATGCTCGGCAAGACGTTCAAGGGCATGACGGACGAGATGCTCGCCTGGCAGACCGAGCGCTTCCGCGAGCTCGCGGTCGACGACGACGGCTGGACCGTTCGGCTGCGGCCCGAGCAGGTCGTCGAGATCGCGTTCGACGGCCTGCAGCGGTCGACCCGCTACCCCGGCGGGCTGGCCCTCCGGTTCGCCCGCGTGCTGCGTTACCGCGACGACAAGCCCGCCGCCGAGGCGGACACCATCGACGCCGTCCGCGCCCTCGCCGCGAGCTGACCGACCCGGGCGCGCGACCCGCCGCTGGCGAGCATGCTGGGGGTGAGCGGGGGCGGTGCTCGTGGAGTGGTTCGACGCCGAGGCCTACACCGTGGCCCGCACCGTCCTGCAGCGCGGGATCGCGGCGATCTTCGTCATCGCCTTCGTGGCGGTCCTGCACCAGTTCCGGCCGCTCCTGGGCGAACGCGGGCTCCTGCCCGTGCCCGCGTTCGTCGCGCGGGTGCCGTTCCGGTCCGCGCCGAGCCTGTTCCACTGGCGGTACTCGGACGCCCTGGTGACCGCGGTCGCCGTCGTCGGGGTGGTGGTCGGGGTGCTGCTGGTGGTCGGCCTGCCCCAGCAGGGACCGCCCTGGGTGCCGATGCTCGCCTTCCTGACGCTCTGGGCGCTGTACCTGTCGGTGGTCAACGTCGGGCAGGTGTTCTACGGCTTCGGGTGGGAGTCGCTGCTGCTGGAGGCCGGGTTCCTCGCCGCGTTCCTCGGCTCGGCCCGGACGGACCCGCCGATCACCGTCATCGTCCTGTTCTGGTGGCTGGTCGTGCGCGTGGAGCTCGGCGCCGGCCTCATCAAGTGGCGCGGCGACCGCGCCTGGCGGGATCTCACCGCGCTGGACTACCACCACGAGACCCAGCCGATGCCCGGGCCGCTCAGCCGGCTGTTCCACCTGCTCCCCCGCCCGCTGCACCGGGTCGAGGTCGCAGCGAACCACGTCACGCAGCTCGTCGTGCCGTTCCTGCTGCTGATCCCCGGCCCGGTCGCCAGCGCCGCGGCGGGCGTCGTCGTCGTGACGCAGCTGTGGCTCGTGCTCTCGGGGAACTTCGCCTGGCTCAACTGGCTGACGATCGTCCTCGCCCTCTCCGCGGTGACCGACGACGCCTGGGCGTGGCTGCTCCGGCCGCTCGGGCTCACGGTCGACGGGGCCGCCGCCGGGCCGGCGCCGGTGTGGTTCGTCGTCGTCGTACTGGCCGTCTCGGCGCTCCTCGTCTGGCTGAGCCGGCGGCCGCTGATCAACCTCGTGTCCCGCCGTCAGCTCATGAACGCGTCGTTCGACCCGCTGCGGCTGGTCAACGCCTACGGCGCGTTCGGCAGCGTCACCCGCCGGCGCACCGAGGTGGTCGTCGAGGGAACGCTCGACGCCGACCCCGACGACGCCCGCTGGGTCGAGTACGGGTTCCGGGGCAAGCCCGGGGACGTGCGGCGCCTGCCGCGCCAGTACGCCCCGTACCACCTGCGGCTGGACTGGATGATGTGGTTCCTCGGCCTCGGCTCGGCCGCGCAGCTGCGCTGGTTCGTGCCGTTCCTGCGCCGCCTCCTCGAGGCCGACCGCGCGACGCTGCGCCTGCTCGCCCACGACCCGTTCGACGGCGCCCCGCCGCGCTGGGTACGCGCGCGGACGTACCGCTACCGCTTCGCGACGCCCGCCGAACGACGGCGCGACGGCGTGCGCTGGGTGCGCGCGGACCTCGGGCTGCTGGTGGACGCGCAGGACCTCCGCTCGCTGGCGCAGGCCGGCTGACGCCCGACCGGGTCAGGCGGGCTCGAGCTCGGCCTCGTCGCCGCCGTGGCCCAGGACGTCGGGCCGCGAACGTGCGACGTCCGCCACCTCCTCCTCGGGTCGCGGCGGGATCGTCTCGTCGTGCTCGAGGACCGGGATGTCGCGGCCGGGGATCTCGCTCATGTCGTACTCCTCCCTCGAGGAGACCACGCTCCCACCGACGGCAGCGCGAGCGCCAGGGCCGCCGCGCAGCCCGCCGCCGCGAGCATCGCCGGAGCCGTCCCGGCGGCGGTCACCAGCACCCCGCCGCCAAGGTCTCCGATCGCACCCCCCAGCCCCATCGCGGCACCCATCCAGCCGAACGCCTCGGTCGAGCCTCCTTCCGCGCGGGCGTCCAGCTCTGCGAAGAGCACGGTGGCGCTCGGGGCGATGGCGGCGCCGTACCCCGCTGCGCAGACCGCGATCAGCGCGACGCCGGCCGCCGTCGCCGGCGCTGATCCGTCCCCCGCGACGAGGACCACCCCGGCGAGCGCGACAAGAGACCCTGCGAGCAACCATGCCGGGCGACGGCTGGCCCGGCGGCCACCGACGAGGGCGCCGTACGCGACCCCGCCCGACATCGAGCCGAGAGCGACCGTGGCGAGCACCACGCCCGCACCACCGACGGCGACCGGTCCGCTCACCGCCGCGACCAGCGCGATCGACGCCACGCTGACGGTGGCCAGGAACGCGACACCGCCGGCCAGCAGCCGTGCCGTGCCAGGGGCCGGGAGCCACGACCGCGCGCCGCGCCCCAGGTCGGCGACGGGCGTCATGACAGCGGCTCCGCGCACCGAACGGACGTACCCCCGGACGCCGACGACGATCCCGCGCGACGCGAAGAGCGTGGCCGTCGGCCGAGGTCGAGCGCTCGGGGGTCAGTCGAACGGCGCGTCCAGCCAGGCGCGCGCGGGGGGCAGCAGCTCCTCCAGGTCGGGCCACAGCTCCTCGGGCAGGTCCGCCGAGGCCGCCACGACGGTCTGCTCCACCCGTTCCGGCCGACCCATCCCCACGACCGTGGTGGCGAAGCGGGGGTCGCGCAGGGAGAACTGCAGCGCCGCGGTACGCAGGTCGGTCCCGTGCCGCTCGCAGACCGCACGCATCCGCTCCGCGGCGCCCAGGACCTCCGGGGGCGCCGCGCGGTACCCGTACATGCCCCCGGCTCCCCCGCCGGCGAGCAGCCCGCCCCCGTACACCGCCGCGTTGATGAGCCCGAGCCCCGCCTCCTCGGCCTGCCGCAGCAGGTCCCCCGCGCTGCGGTCGAGCAGCGTCCACCGGTTGTGCACCAGGAGGACGTCGAAGACGCCGAGGTCCAGGTAGCGGGCCATCTCCTGCACCCGTCCCCCCGCGAGCCCCACGGCACCGATCTCGCCCGCCTCGCGCAGCGCGACGAGGGCGTCCACCGCCCCGCCGGCGCGAGCGATCTCCTCGAACGGGAAGTGGTCCGGGTCGTGCAGGTGCACCAGGGGGAGCTGGTCCAGCCCGAGCCGCTCGCGGCTCTCCTGGACCGACGCCCGCACGCGGTCCCCGGAGTAGTCGCCGTCGCGCGGGTCCACCTTGGTGACGACGACGACGTCGTCCGGCTTGCCGCCGGCCTGCGCGAGCGCCCGACCGATCCGCCGCTCGCTCTGACCGTCGCTGTAGCCGTTGGACGTGTCGATCGTCCGGATGGGGCTGTCCAGCACCGCCCGCACGGTCGCGACCCCCTCGTCCTCGGTGACCTCGTGGCCGTAGAGGCCCGGCATGCTGCCCAGCGGGCTGCCGCCGGCGCACACCGCCGAGACCTGCAGACCGGTCGCGCCCAGCGGGCGCAACCATCCGTCGGAGCCCGGCCGCGGCGTGCTGGTCATCCGTCCTCCTCGAGCAGGCTGCGCAGGCCACCGAGCAGGTGTGCGCGCAGCACGGGGTCGTCGTACGCCCGGGCCTCGTGGCCGAGCGCGGTGTACCAGGTGCGCCCGTCGCCGTACGCACCGGCCCAGGCGATCGGGTGGGGGTCGCCCATGGTGCCTCCGGCGTAGTCGGCCTCGTCCACCGTGAGCAGGATCGTCCTGTCGGCACCAGGGCGCGACCGGAAGTTGTACCACTCGTCGGTGTGCCGCCACGCGGGCGGCAGACCGCCCGTCGACGGGTGGGTCGGCGCGGCGATCCTGACTGTCGCCGGCTGCACGTCGGGGTGGTCGACGAACCGCGCGCCCGCGATGCGCTCGAACTCCGGCCAGGAGGGCTCGCTCGTCGTGGCGCTGTGGATCCCCGCCCACGCGCCGCCGTCGGCGAGCCACGACGCGAAGGCGTCACGCCCGACGTCGTCGAGCACGTCGCCGGACGTCGACAGCCACACGACCAGCGCGACGTCCGCAAGGCGGTCCGGCCGGAACGCGGCGGGGTCCTCCGTGTGCTCCACGGCGTGCCCGTCCGCGCGGAGCAGCCCGCCGACGACGCCGACCGCGTGCTCGATCGAGTCGTGCCGGTAGTCGGTCGTGCGGGTGAAGACGAGGACGCGGGCCACCCGAGGATCCTGCCGCGGACGGCGCCGGGGCACGACCCGGCGCAGCGCTCAGTTCAGGCTGGGGTCCGGCGGGAACGTGGACACGATCGCCAGCGTGCCGCCCTGCCGGCGCAGCACGCGCCGCCACAGCGCGTCCGGCTGCGGGGTCAGGGCATCGGCGGGGTCGGCGTCCAGGACGTACCAGTCCCCCGCGGCGACCTCGCGCTCGAGCTGACCGGCGGACCACCCGGAGTGCCCGGCGAAGATCCTCAGACCGGTGACGCCCAGGGGTCCGGCCGTCGGGTCGCCGTCCAGGTCGACGACGCCGAACGGGCCCGTCATGCGCGACACCCCCGGGTGCAGCTCCGCGCCCTCGGGGATCGTCACCAGCCCGAGCGCCCCGTCGAGCCCGACCGGACCGCCCTGGAACAGCGTGCCCGGCGGCGCGACCGCCTCCTGCCACGCCGGGAGCACCGCCTCGACGCGCACGGGCAGGGGGCGGTTGAGGACCACGCCGAAGGCGCCGTCGTCGTCGTGGTGCAGGAGGAGGATCACGGTGCGGGCGAACCGCTCGTCGCCCAGGGTGGGCGAGGCCACGAGGAGCCGGCCGTCCAGCACGTCCACCACGGCGACTACAGCTCCTCGACGTCGAACACGGCGTCGGGGCGGACGATCTGCTCCTGCGCGGGCACCAGCAGGATCTCCCGGGAGGCCGCGGCCTCGGTCGCCGCGAGCACCGCGTGCACGGCCGACGACGCGTCCCGCACGGCCACCTCGACCGACCGCGAGCGCAGCCAGTGCACGAGGAACAGCGCGGCGATCGCGTCGCCCGCCCCGTTGACCGAGAGGCCCAGGCGCGGGGTGCGCACGCGGTAGGCCCGGTCGCCCTCGGCGGCCAGCAGGTCCACGGCGTCCGCCGGGGTGTCGTCCGTCTCCAGGGACGTGACGAGGACGGCGCGGGGGCCGCGCTCCTGCAGCGCTGCTACGGCGTCGCGCACCGCGGGCAGGCTGCGGGACGTCGTGCCGGTGAGGTGGTCGAGCTCGAAGTGGTTCGGCGTGACGACGTCCGCGGCGGGGACGACGACGTCGCGCATCAGCTCCGGGATGCCGGGACGGACGAACACCCCGCGGCCCACGTCCCCGATGACCGGGTCGGCGCAGTAGACGGCGTCGGGGTTCGCCGCGCGCACCCGCTCGACGGCGCCGAGGACGGCGTGCCCGACGTCCGCCGAGCCCAGGTAGCCCGACAGCACGGCGTCGCAGCGGGGCAGGACGCCGCGGTCCGCGATGCCGTCGACGACCTCGTCGATCGCCGGGCCGTCGAAGACGCGCCCCTTCCAGTCCCCGTACCCGGTGTGGTTGGAGAACTGCACGGTGTGGATCGGCCAGACCTGGACCCCCAGCCGCTGCATCGCAAAGACGGCCGAGGCGTTGCCCACGTGGCCGTAGGCGACGTGGGACTGGATGGACAGCACGTTGAGCGGACGGTCCGCGCCGGTCGGGGTCACGTCGTCGAGGCTAGACGGCGCACGGCCGCGGGGCAGCCCGCGGTGCCCCGACGGCGGGGCGCGCACCTGGCCCCTCAGGTCGCCGCGTCGAGCCGCTCCCGCGCCCGGCCGACGGCGTCCCGGGCCGCCGCCGCCGCGCGCTCCGTCTCCCCCCGCGCCCGCCGGGCCGTCTCGAGCTCCCCGGCCAGGCGGGCGTCGTCGTCCTCGGCCTCCGCGAGCCGGCGGCGCAGCTCCGCGAGCCGGGACGCGGCGTCGACCCGGTCCGCCTCGACCGCGGCGAGAGCGTCCGTCATCTCGGCGAGCCGACCCTCCGCCTCCCGCTGCTCCTGCTCGGCCACCTCGAGCGCCGCCTGCGCCCCCTCCCGGGCGCGCCGCGCTGCCTCCTGGCGCTGCTCCTCCGCCCGGCTCTCCTGCTCCCGACGCTCCGCCTCCACCTGAGGGCGTCCGGTCTGCCGACGGTGCCCCCCGACCCGGCGCCTGGCGGTCCCGCCCCCGTCGGACGCCGGAGCGACGGCGACCGCGTCCTGCAGCGGGACCGGCCCGAAGCCGGTGCTCTCCAGGTCCGTCACCAGGCGCCCGGAGCGGACGGCCCGGGCGGCCGCCGGGTCGGCCATGCCGGCCTTGAGCGTCGCCTCGACCTGCCGGCCGACCGTCTCGCTCAGCCGCTGCCCGCGCTCCGCCGCGACTGCGTGAGCCTGCCGGCGGATCGCCGCGACGACCTGCCGCTGCTGCCGGTCCAGCTGCCGCAGCTCCGGGCCGGCGAACGTCTCCTGCGCCTCGCGCAGCGCGGCGCCGAGCTCGAGGAGCTGCTCGACCTCCTCCCGGCGCGCCCGGACGAGCTGGTTGACGGCCCACGCCGCCGTCGTCGGACGCCGCAACCCGGCCACCTCGCCGGCCAGGTCCCGGTCACCGGCGGCGCGCAGCTCCTTCGCGCGCGCGTCCCGGGCGGCGACGAACTCCTCCAGCCGCAGCGCGTAGAGCGCGTCCGCGATCTCGCCGAGCGTGTCCGTCACGGCTCGTCCTGCCACGGGAGCGTGATGCTCCCGTCCGCGCCGAGCGGGATGCCCGGGTTCCACGCCACCTCCCACACGTGGGCGTCGGGGTCGCGGAAGCAGCCCGCGTAGCCCCCGTAGAAGGTGTCGGCGGGTGCTCGGGTCACGGTGGCTCCCGCGTCGGCGGCCCGGCGCAGGACGTCGTCGACGAGGTCGCGGGACGCGACGTTGTGGGCGAGGACGACGCCGCCGAACGTCCCGCCGTCGTCCTCGACGCCCGAGTCCGCCGCGAGACGCTCCCGGCTCCACAGGACGACGGCCTGACCGGGCGCCTGGAAGAAGACCGTCTCCTGGACCTCGTGGCCGTGCCAACCCAGCGCCTCGTAGAACCGCCGCGCCCGCGCCACGTCGGCGACGCCGAGCGTCACCATGCTGATGCGCTGCTCCATGCCCTGACGGTACGACCGGCCGACCCGGCCGGTCGTCCGGCGCACCTCTTCCGTCGTGGTCACCCGGGGAGGACGATGGCCGCATGCGCGTGTTCCGCACGATCGTGGTGCTCGACGCCCCGGATCTCGAGGTCGAGAGCACCTTCTGGGCCCAGCTGCTCGACGGCGTCGTGGAGGCCGAGGAGGGCTGGCACAACGTCGTCGTCGACGGCGAGTGGCGGCTGGGCATCCAGTACGCCCCGAACCACGTCCGCCCCGTGTGGCCGGGCGGCGACCAGCAGCAGCAGATCCACCTGGACCTGTGGGTCGACGACCTGCCCACGGCCCATGAGCGGGCCCTCGCCCTCGGCGCGGAGCTGCTGCAGGCCGCCGAGGACCTCCACACCCCCGACGAGGTCTTCCAGGTCTACGCCGACCCCGCCGGACACCCGTTCTGCCTGTGCCGGGGGCCGCTGCGCCGCTGACGCGGGCGGCCCGACCGCGGCGCCGTCGGGGGGCGTCAGTCGTCGCGGTCGCCTCCGCGCATCTGCGCACCCGGCGCCCCGGCGACGAAGGCCTCCCGCAGCACGTCGGCGTCCTCGGGCGACAGGGCGCCGTCCTCCTCGAGCTCGTCGACCTCCTCCAGGAGCTTGCGCAGCCGGTCCCCGGCCTTGCGGGCCTTGTCCTCCTCCAGCGCCGTGACGACCTCTCGCCACTGGTCGGCCAGGTCCTCGCGGTCGCCCTCCTCCAGGCCGGCGAGCACGTCCGCCGCCCCCGACGGCGCCTCGCCGGCTTCCTCCGGGGCGGCTTCCTCCGGGGCGGCTTCCTCCGCGTCCGGTGCCGCCTCCGGGCCGGCGTCGGGTGCCGACTCCGCCTCCGGCTGGCTCGCCTCCGCCTCCGCCTCCGGCGCCGCCGCGGGTCCGGTCGGGTCCGACGACGCCGGCGGCCCGCCGCCGGCCAGCGCGAACGCCAGGACGCCCACCAGGACGATGGCCATCGCCCCGAGTCCCACCGGCAGCGCCCACGCGGACCCGCCCCGACGGGACCCCCCACGCGACCCGGACCGCCCGGACCCGGCGCGGGCAGGGCGCGTCCCACCGGACGGCGCCGCAGCCGGCCGTGACGCCGGCGGGACGGTCGCGGGCGGGACGGTCGCGGGCGGGGTCGCGCCGGCCCCGACAGCCCCTGCTCCCAGCGCGGCGCCGCCGGCCGCGGGCAGGACCCGCGTGCTCGTCACCGGGTCGTCGGCGGCTGCCGCGGCGGCCGGCGGCGGCAGGACGGTGGTCGCGGCGTCGTCCGCCGTCCCCGCCGCGGCCGCCGCGGCGAGCCGGTCGCGCACGTCCGCCGCGCTCGGTCGGGCGGCGGGGTCCTTCGCCAGCATCGCGAGAACGAGCCGGTCGACGTCGGCGGGCACCTCTGGTCGGCGCGCGCGCAGCGACGGCGGGTCGTCCTCCAGGTGACGCTGCAGGACGGCGACGGCGACCTCGGCCTCGAACGGCGGCGCACCGGTCAGTGCCGACGTCAGCAGGCAGCCCAGGCCGTAGACGTCGCTGGCCGCCGTGGCCTGCTCGCCCCGCGCCTGCTCCGGCGACATCGCGTGCGCGGTCCCGATCACCGTCCCGGTCGCCGTCAGGGCGGCCTGCGCGGTGTCCACGCTCGCGATCCCGAAGTCCACGAGCGTGACGTCGTCACCGTGGAGCAGCACGTTGGCCGGCTTGACGTCGCGGTGCACGACCCCGGCGGCGTGGGCGGCCGCGAGCGCCCCGGCCAGGCGGGTACCGAGCCGCGCGGCGTCGGCGACGGGCAGCGGGCCCTTCTCGGCGAGGACCGCCGCGAGGTCACGCCCCTCGACCAGGGTCATGACGACGTACGCCACGCCGTCGGCCACCCCCGCGTCATGGACGGTCACCACGTCCGGGTGGGTGATGGACGCCGCCGCGACGGCCTCGCGCTGCAGGCGTTCGCCCAGCGCGGGGTCGTCGACCACGGCGAGGTCGACCACCTTCACGGCGACCTCGCGGCCCAGGACCGTGTCCCGGGCCCGCCAGACCGTCGCCATCCCTCCGGCGCCGATCCGGTCCACCAGCTCGTAGCGTCCTGACACCAGCATGGTCACCATCTTCCCCCGCCCGGCGACGCAGCACGACGCGGCGACGGCGGGCTCAGCGGCGGCTGCGGGTGTCCGGGGCGTCGGCCGCGGACCCGGCGGCCAGGGCCTGCGCGCGGACGAGGGCCATCCGCGAGGACGCCACCAGGTCCTCCCCCGCGCCGGCCGCCTGCCGAAGCCGCAGCGCGACGGCGAACTGCTCGGCCGCCTCGGCGTACCGCCCCTCGTCGACGAGCCGCTTGCCGATGTGCTGTCGGGCCGTCGCCTCGCGCCCCGGGGTGTCCGCCAGGAGCAGCGCCTCCTTCTGGAGCCGCCCGGCGTCCCGCCACCGTCCCTGCCACTGCAGCGTGTGGGCCAGCAGCAGCAGGGGCCGGAACCGGTCCGCGGCCGCGTCGAGCACCTGCTCGCCCTCCCGCGCCGACGCCGCGAGGTCGCCGAGCAGACGGAGCAGCCAGACGCGGTCGGCGGCAGGGGCCTCGGTCAGCTGCGCACGCAGCAGCGCCTCGTCCGTGACCACCTCGCGCAGGGTGGTCGGGTCGATGTGCCAGCCCCTGTCCGTCATGGTCGACAGGGTCCCACCGACCGGGCGCCGCGGTCAGTGGGCGGGCGCGGCACCCGTGCGGCGCGGCACCAGGTGCAGCGCGGCGACGACGACGGCGCCCACGAGGAGCCCGACCAGCGCCGACGCGAGCGTGTTGACCAGCCACGCCAGGAAGCCCCCGACCCCGCCGAGGCCGTGCACGGCCTCCTCGAGCCCGTGGACGAGGTCGTA
>JACIXM010000505.1 GCA_014360395.1 Actinotalea sp. | reverse complement strand
GGTCAGTCCCAGAACTCGGGCAGGTCGTCGTCCTCGTCGTCGGTGCGGGCGGGGTCGGGGCGGGGGCTCAGCAGGTCCATGCCTCCACTGTCGGCCGCCGGGCCGTGCCGCTGCGGGGACCTTCGTCGCAGGTCAGCGGGGACCTTCGTCGTGCACCCGGCGGTCCGGGTCGTGCACCGGGCGGTCACCGTCGTGCACCCGGCGGTCACCGTCGTGCACCGGGCGGTCCCCGTCGTGCACCGGGCGGTCGCCGTCGTGCACCGGGCGGTCCCCGTCGTGCACCGGGCGGTGCCCGTCGTGCCCAGCGCGGTCGCCGTCGTGCACGACGCGATCGCCGTCGTGCGCCGGCTGGACGTCGTGGCCGGTGCCCGTCCGGTCGTCCGGGTGCGCGCCGCCGTCGGCGTGCCGGGCGCGTCCGTCCGGGTCGAGCTCGTCGGCGCGCCGCAGCTGCTCCTCGACCCCGTGCCGCGGCCCGGCGAGCTCCTGCTGGCTCCGGTGGGCCTCCGCCTGCAGGTGCGCGGCCTCCGCAGCCCGGCTGTCCGCCTCGGCCTGGGCCACGCGGGCCTGGGCGTCCAGACGCGCCGCCTCCGCCTCGCGCCGCTGCAGCTCGACCTGCTCGGCCTCGGCACGGCGACGCAGCTCGGCCGCCTCCTGCCGCTGGCGCTCCATCCGCCGCTCGGAGCTGCGGCGCGACAGCACCACCGCGAGCCCGATGAGCAGGGCGAGCACCAGCACGGCCACCACGATCCACACGATCGTCCCGGTCTCCATCGTCCTCACCTCTCGTCGTCGCCGAGCGGTGTGATCACCGCCGGCGACTCGATTGGACGACCGCTCCGGGGCCCCCGCAACTCGGGCGGGCGCGCCTCACGCCTCGAGCACGTCGCCGCCCTCGACGCGCACGGGGAACGGCACCAGCGGCTCGGTCGCCGGTCCCGCCAGCGCCTCACCGGTCGCGAGGTCGAAGACGGAGCCGTGGCAGGGGCAGACCAGCTCGGCGCCGTCGGGCGCGACGGTGCAGCCCTGGTGGGTGCAGACCGCGCTGTACGCGACCACCTCGCCCTCGACCGGCTGGGCGACGAGGACCCTCAGCCCCGACGAGCTGCGCGCGAGGACCGCGCCGCCGACCGGGACCTCCGCGACGGCCGTCAGGGCACCGCCGTCCTCGTCCTGGCCGCCGCCGTCGGCGGCCCCGGCCGGGGCGTCGTCGGAGCGGCCGCACGCGGCGAGGAGGCAGACGCCGGCTGCAGCGGCCGTGGCGCCGGTGAGGACGTGGCGTCGGGTGGGGGTCATGGGGGCTCCTTCTGGTGGGACGGTCACCCGGGGTTCGTCGCGGGGACCGCCGCGGATGGGGGCCGGGGCGGCCTCTCGGCGAGGGGGCGGGTCAGCGGGGCGTAGGCGTCCGGCCGGCGGGTGCGCAGGAAGGGGAAGAGCGTCAGCCAGTCCCGCCGCTGCTGCAGGTCGAGATCCACGACGAGGACGGCGGACGCGTCCCGCGGGGCGCGGGCGAGCACCCGGCCGTACGGGTCGGACACGAACGACGAGCCGTAGAAGGTCACGACACCCTCGTCGCCCCACCGGTTCGGCACGACCATGAACAGGCCGTTCTCGATGCCGTGGCCGACGATCACCTGCCGCCACAGCGGCTCGGTGTCGAAGTCGGGGTGGTCCGGCTCCGAGCCGATCGCGGTCGGGTAGACGAGGACGTCGGCGCCGGCCAGGGCGTACGCACGGGCGACCTCCCCGAACCACTCGTCCCAGCAGGTCGGCATGCCCAGTCCCGCCCCCTGCGCCAGCTTGTGCCGGTACACCGGGTACGGGTCGCCGTCGGCAGGACCGGGCCGGAAGTAGGTGTCCTCGTGGTATCCCGCGGTGACGGGGATGTGGAGCTTGCGCGTGCGCCCCACGAGGGTGCCGTCGGGCGCGACGAGGACGGCCGTGTTGTAGCCCAGCCCGTCGGGCCCCCCGGGCGGGTCTGCCCGCTCGTACAGGGACGCCTGGACGAGCACCCCGTGCTCACGGGCGAGGTGCGCCGCCAGGCGCACGGTGGCGCCGCCCAGAAGATCCTCCGCCGCCGCGCACGCGTCCGGACCGCCGCGCTGGTCGGCGGGGTACCGGGACAGCGTCAGCTCCGGCAGCAGGACGACCGTGGCCCCGTGGCGCGCGGCCAGGCCCACGCCCTCGTCGAGCTCCGCCGCGACCCGCTCCGGCTCCGGGGACCACCGGTGCTGCACGACGCCGACGCGCAGCACCGGCCCCTCCGTCGGCCCGGTGCGCGCCGGCGAGGGCGGCGGCTCCAGCGCGGTCACGAGCTCCACAGGACCTCCTCGTCCGCCACGACGCCGCGGCGCGCCGCGACCGGCTGCTGCTGGGTGATGCAGTGGACCCCGCCCCCGCGGTCGAACAGGGGACGGGCGTCCACGCGGACGACCTCGCGGCCGGGGTAGGCGTCGGCGAGCACGGCGGCCGCCTCGTCGTCGGCCGGGTCGTCGAAGGCGCAGGCGACGACGGCACCGTTGAGCACGTAGTGGTTGACGTAGCTCCAGTCCACCCACCCGGCGTCGTCCCGCAGGGTGCGCGGCGCCGGCAGGGGGACGACCCGCAGGGGCGTGCCGTCGGCGTGGACGCCGGCCTCGAGCACCTCCCGGACCTGTCGGGTGACGTCGTGGTCCGGGTGCGCCGGGTCACGCTGGTCGTGCAGGAGCACCGGGCCCCCGGGGGTGAACGTCGCAAGGATGTCGACGTGGCCGCGGGTGCCGAACCGCTCGCTGTCGCGCGTCAGCCCCCGGGGCAGCCAGACGACGTGCCGGGCGCCGACGGTGCGGGAGAGCTCGGCCTCCACGTCCTCGCGGGACCACCCGGGGTTGCGGTGCGGGTCGCGCTGGACGGTCTCGGTGACCAGGACGGTCCCGCGACCGTCGACGTGGATCCCGCCGCCCTCGTTGACCAGCGGCGACGCGACACGGTCGACGCCGGCGAGCCCGGCCACCGCCGTGCCGACGCGCGCGTCGAGCTCCCACGAGGCCCAGTCCTGCTGCCCCCAGCCGTTGAAGACCCAGGTCACCGCCGCGAGGGCGCCGTCGGCGGCCCGGACGAACGTCGGTCCGATGTCGCGCATCCACGCGTCGTCCAGCGGCAGCACGACGGTCTCGACACCCTCGCCGAGCAGACGCCGCGCGGCCGCCTCCTCGTGCGGCGCCACGACCACGGTCACCGGCTCGTACTCGGCGACCGCGTTGGCGACCGCGGCCCAGGCGCGCCGGGCGGTGGCCGCCTCGCCGGGCGTGTCCCCGAGCGTGTACCCGCCGGCCGGCCACGCCATCCAGGTGCGCTCGTGCGGCTCCCACTCGGCCGGCATGACCAGCCCGCCGTCGTCCGGTCCCACCAGCACCTCCGTCCCGAGCGCCACCGGCGGCCACCACCGGGAGGATCACGCTAGGCGCTCACCGGGGCCGAGCGGAAGGAGCCAGGGCGCTCATGGTCGACCTGGCTGAGGGCGCTCTCAGGCGCCCCTGACCCGTCGGTCAGGGGCGGGGGCCCCGGCCCTCGTCGTGGCCGGCGCCGCGGCCCTTGTCATGGCCGGCACCGCGGGCCTTGTCGTGCCCCGTGCCGCGGGCCTCGTCGTCCCCGGTGCCGCGGGCCTTGTCGTGGCCGGCACCGCGGGCCTTGTCGTGGCCGGCGCCCCGTCCTGGCGTCGCCGCATCGGTGGACCGCTCGGCCTCACGCTGGGCCGCCCGCTCGGCGTTGCGCTCGTGCGCCCGGGCACGGATCTCCTGTCCGTCGACGCCGCCGTCCCGCGCGTCGGCCGCGACCGACTGACCGAAGCCCGAGGCGGCGGGCAGGTCCTTGTCCACGGCCTCCTCGCGGTCCGGGGCGCTCCCGGACACCTCGAGCCCGTCGTCGGCGGCGGTCCCGGGCTCGGTGGCACCGTCCGGGTCCGCGGCCTCGACCTCGTCCGCGACCTGCGCGACCGCGGGGGCGGCCGCGACGGCGCCGAGCGCGACCCCGACGCCCAGCGCCGCCTTGGCGGGGACGCTCAGGGCGGCCAGGTGGGCGAGGACACCGGCGAGGACGGGGACGGCCATGAGAAGACTCCTCCATCGGGGGCCGCCGTGCGGCCGGTGGTCGGCGCAGGAACCTGCGCATCGACCATCCTCTCGGCTCCCGCTGCCCCGACGGTAGGCATCGGGACGGGTGAATCGGCCGCGCCGCCTGCGGTGCGGCCGCGCGTCACCCGGTCGGACCTCAGTGCCGGCGCGCGTCCAGCACCTCGGCCACCCGCACCGCGAGCGGCTCGGCAAGGAGGTCCTCGACGGGCAGCGGCAGGCTCAGGCACCAGTTCGGCCACTGCGTGACCGTCCCGGGCATGTTGGGCCGCTCCGCCACACCACCGGCGTCGTCGAGCGAGGCGAGGACGACACGGGCCCGGGACTCGGACAGCCGCGTGTACTGGGCCACGACGGCCTGCTCGATCTCGGCCCGCCCGATCGGCTGGTCCAGGTCGACCCCGGCGGCCGCGGCGAGCTCACGGCGCACGCCCTCGAGCTGCTCGAAGTTCGCGGCCTTGCCGATCCGACGCAGGTCCTCGTTGTCCGAGCCGGTGAGCGTCCCGGCGATCGTCGCCTGGTCGTGCGTCGACGACGCCCCCATGACGGCCTCGGGGAACTGGTCCACCGGCAGCCGCAGCGCGGCGCGGTAGCCGAGCATCCCGTACTCGGCCATGGTCTCGCGGACACCCGCGGCGACGGTGCCCATGTCCTCCCCGACGACCCACGCGCCGACGCGGCTGGCCTCCAGCCGCAGGATCGCCAGCAGAGCCTCGGTCGGGTAGTGCACGTAGACGCCCCCGGCCGGGTGCTCGCCCAGGGGCACCCAGTACAGGCGCCACAGCTGCATGACGTGGTCGATGCGCAGCGCCCGCGCGTGCCGCAACGCCGAACGGACCATGCCGATGAACGGCGCGAAGTCCGACGCGATGAGCGCCGCCGGGTTGATCGAGGGCAGGCCCCACTTCTGGCCGTCGAGGTTGTGCCGGTCCGGCGGACAGCCGACCTCGTAGTCGAAGGAGACGAGGTCCTGGTGCATCCAGGCGTCGGCCGAGGAGGAGTCGAATCCCACCGCCACGTCGGCGACGATCGTCGCTCCGGCCTGGCAGGCCGCGGCGAACTGCACGTCGGCCACCCACTGCGCCCAGGCGAAGAACGCGACCCGGTCGGCGTTCTCGACCGCGAAGGCCTCGGAGCCCTCCGGCCTGCGGAAGCGCTCCGGCCAGCCGCGCCAGTGGGCGGTGCCGAACCGTTCTGCGAGCGCGGACCACAGCGCGAAGCGGCGCAGGTCCTCGCCGCCCTCGGCCACGAAGACGTCGTGCTCGACGGGCAGCCGGTCCTTGGTCGCGGCCCAGATGCGCTCCAGGGCGGCCAGCTTGAGCTCCCACACCGAGTCGCGGTAGATCCGCCGCTCCGCGTTGAGGGCCTTGCCCCGGACGGTCAGGTCGGACAGGTCGACCTCGCTCGCGCCCGGCACGTCGTCGATCGCGATGTGCAGGAGCTGCAGCCACTGCCGTGACGCCGGCGAGTAGGGCGAGGCCTGCTGGGCGGGGACCGGCGCGGCGGCGTGGACCGGCGAGATGAGCACGGAGCCGGCGCCGGCGTGGGCGGCCGAGCGGGCGATGACCGCCAGGTCGCCGAAGTCGCCGATGCCCCACGAGTCCCGCGAGCGCGCGGCGTACAGCTGGACGGCCCAGCCCCAGCCCCGCTCGGGCTGGGCGAAGCGCTCGGGGGCGCTGATCACCAGGCGGCGCGCGCCGGAGGGGTCGACGAGGCGGTAGTACCCGGCCGCCGGGGCCAGGCCGCCGGCGTCCCCGATCCGCTGACCGTCCAGCGTCCACAGCTCGCCCTCGAGCTCGTCCGAGGGGCGACCGGGGGCGCAGACGACCGGCGGGACCGGGTCGCCCTGGTCGGCGATGACGGACATGACGGCGGAGCGCGTTCCGGGGTCGAGCTCCTGCACGGTCTCGTGGGCGTCGACGTAGGACGCGGGGACGATCTCGGGGAGTGTCACTGTGGTGTCCATACCTGCACACGTTCGCTCGGGGCCGGGGGGCCGGTGACGGCACAACACCGGCGGGACAGATCCTGTTCCGCCGGGGTGCCGGCGCCCT
>JACIXM010000504.1 GCA_014360395.1 Actinotalea sp. | reverse complement strand
GGCGGCACGGCGTCGGTGCGGCCTCGGGGCGTCCGCCTCGGCGCCCGACCGAACACGCCCGCGATCATCGAGCCGACGCCCTACTCTCGCCCTCGTGACGACGGAACCAGCGGGCACCGGGGCGACGTCCCCGGGCGCCGACGTCCGCATCCGGTCCGCGCTGCCCCGTGACGTCAACGCGATCCGTGACCTCGTCGAGCCGTACGCCCAGCGCCGGATCCTCCTGGCGAAGGAGCTCGTCGGGTACTACGAGGCGGTCCAGGAGTTCGTCGTCGCGGAGGACGGCGCGGGGCGCGTCGTCGGCTGCGGCGCGCTGCACGTCCTGTGGGCCGACCTCGCGGAGGTGCGCACCCTGGCCGTCGACCCGGCCTCGCGCGGCCGCGGCGTGGGGCGCGCGCTCCTCGCGTCGCTGCTGCAGCGCGCCCGGGACCTGGGCCTGCGACGGGTCTTCTGCCTGACCTTCGAGGTCGACTTCTTCACCGCCCACGGGTTCCGCCCGATCGAGGGCACGCCGGTGGACGCCGAGGTCTACGCCCAGCTGCTGCGCTCGCACGACGACGGCGTCGCGGAGTTCCTCGACCTGGCGCGCGTCAAGCCGAACACCCTGGGCAACACCCGGATGCTGCTGCACCTCGACTGAGCCGTCGGTCGCCGCCGGCTCCTGGGCTGGGCCGCCGTCGGCGCGGCCGCGCGGGCCGGACGGGCGCTCAGTCTCGGACGGCCTTGGCGATCGTGACGGCGCGGGTGATCCACTCCTGCGCCCCCGCGTCGAGGGCCTCGCCGCGCTGCTGCACCGCCTCGATGCACCACAGGGCGTTGACGGTCGAGCGGACGACGGCCCAGGCACGGGCGCGGTCGCGGTCCAACGCGGCGGCGTCGACGACGGCGTCCAGGCGTCGCAGCACGGCGCGGCGGACGTCCCCCGAGGCCACCACCTCGTCCCACCGGTTCCACAGCAGCGGCACGGGCTCGGCGTGCGGGTCCCCCGACAGCGGCTTGGGGTCGATCGCGAGCCACCGCGGTCCGCTCGGCCGGAGCGAGGCGAGCACGTTCTGCCCGTGCAGGTCGCCGTGGACCAGGGTCCCGTCGGTGGCCGGGTCCGCTGCCAGGTCCCGGGCGAGGCCCGCGGCCTGCTCCACCAGGCGGCGTGGTACCGGTGCGCTGCGCGGCAGGTCGTGCAGACGCCGACCCCAGCTGCCGACCGCGGCGGACAACGCGCGCAGCTGCGGCAGGGCGGGCCGGTGCAGCACGGGGTACAGCGCGGCGACGGCTTCGCAGGCCGCGACGTCGTCCAGCGCGCCGAGGTCAGTCGGACCGGCGCGCTCCAGCAGGAGGGCGTCGCGGTGAGGGTCCGCGCGCAGCAGCTCGACGGCCCCGGCGCCGTGCCAGTGCTGCAGGGCCAGGTGCTCGTGCCGGGACTCCTCATGAGGCCACCCCACCTTGAGCGCGGCGGGCGTGCCCGTGCGCCGGACGACGACCGGCAGGACCAGCGAGCACTGCCCGTGCCCCGGCTCGCCGTCCGGCTCGAGGTCCCACTCGTCGAGGAGGTCCGCGGACAGCCGGGGCAGGCGGTCCAGCCAGGGCTCCCACGAGGGCTCGCGGTCCGGCAGCGCGCGCAGCCCCGCCGGCACCCGGACGCGGGCGGAGCCGCCGCGGGTCACCGCGGCAGCCCGTAGGCCGTCGGGACGTCCGGCTCGCTCGCACCCGGGTCGACCGCCCCCGGGCCTCCTGCTGGGGGGCCCGCTGCTGGGAGGCGCACTGCTCCCGGCGCCACGGTGACGACGAGTCCGTCGGCCAGCAGCCCGGCCAGGCATCGCCGGTACTGCTCCTCGCCGACGGCGGCCGTGGCCGCGCCGCGGGGGCCCGCGCCCTGGGCCGGTGCACCCTCCACGCCGG
>JACIXM010000503.1 GCA_014360395.1 Actinotalea sp. | reverse complement strand
CAGGCATCGCCGGTACTGCTCCTCGCCGACGGCGGCCGTGGCCGCGCCGCGGGGGCCTGCGCCCTGGGCCGGTGCACCCTCCACGCCGGCCCCGTGGGCGCCCCTTCCCGCTGCGCCGAGCGACGCCCGGAGCGCGTCGTCGGGCACGGGGTGGTCCGCGGCGCGCAGCGCGGCCATGATGCGTCCGCGGACCTGGCGGTCGGTTCCGTGCCAGGGCTGCCGACGACGGACCGGCGCGAGGGCGTCGGCGGGGTGACCGGCCCGTCGCCACGCGCACAGGTCCGCGACCGGGCACGCGTCGCAGCGCGGCGTCCGCGCCGTGCACACCAGAGCACCGAGCTCCATGACGGCGGCGTTCCAGCGGGAGGCGGTGGCGTCGTCGTCGGGCACGATCGTGGCCGCGTCGCGCAGCTCGGCCCGGGTGAGCGACGGCGGCGGCAGCGCCTCCCCGGCGATCGTGCGGTGCAGCACCCGCCGGACGTTGGTGTCGACGACGACGGACCGCCGCCCGTACGCGAAGGCCATGACGGCGGCCGCCGTGTACGTGCCGATGCCCGGCAGCGCGAGCAGCTCCTCCTCGGTGCGGGGCAGCGCGCCGTCGTGCCGCTCGACGACGGCGCGTGCGCACTGCTGCAGGCGCAGGGCCCGGCGCGGGTAGCCCAGGCGGTCCCAGGCGCGCAGGACCTCGGCGGTGCTCTCCTGGGCCAGGTGCCTCGGGGTCGGCCAGCGCGCCATCCACCGCCGCCACGCCGGCTCGACCCGGGCGACCGGCGTCTGCTGCAGCATCACCTCGCTGACGAGGACGCCCCACGGCGTCCGGTCGTGCGCCCGCCAGGGCAGGTCCCGGGCGGCCGTCGCGAACCAGTCGAGGACGGGCGGGACGAGGGGGTGCAGCACCGGCCCATCATGCCGTCCGACGGCCCGGGGGTGCCGTCGGCGGCTGGCATCCGCCGCCCACCCGGCGCGCGCCCTCCCGACGGCCTCCGGCCCGCCCCGCCCGGGCCGGGGACCGGCCGGGGACCGGCGCGGCACCCGCGGAAGGCCGCCGCCGCGTCGTACCGTGGCGACGGCACCACCCCGCCCCGGAGGAGCGACGCATGAACACCGTCCTGCACCCCGTCGGCCCCCGACCGGCACGCGTGTACTGGGTGCGTCGGCTGGTCCTGCTGGCCCTCGCCGCGGCGCTCGTGACGGTCCTCGCGGTGGCCGTGGGCGCGGCGCGTGGTGGCGCCGCCGACGGCGCGACCCCCGTCGCGGGCGCCGCCGCCGGAGGCGACGAGGAGGCCGCACCGTCCGGCGGTGCGTCCGCCGCCGACACGTCCGCGGGCGAGGAGGAGGCTGCCGAGGACGGCCCCGCCGACGCGGGCGCCGACAACCCTGGCGCGGCGTGCTCGCCCACGGGCCTGACGACGACGCTGACGGCGGACGCGACGAGCTATGCCGCGGGCGTCACGCCGACCTTCACCGTGACGCTGACGAACTCCGGAGACGCGGCGTGCACCGTCGACGCCGGCCTGGCCAACCAGTCGCTCGTGGTCACCTCCGGCGCCGACCGCATCTGGTCCAGCGCCGACTGCCCCGCCGACACCCCGGGGGAGCGGCTCCTGCTCATGGCGCCCGGGGCGGCCGAGACGATGCCCGTGGCGTGGCCCCGCGTCCGGTCCGACGAGGAGTGCTCCGCCGACCTGCCCGAGCCCCGCCCGGGGACGTACACCGCCGTGGCGGTCGTCGCCGGGGTGCAGAGCGGACCGGTCGTCTTCGAGCTCGGCTGACCCGCAGACCCTCGCCGGTCGACGCCCGCCGAGTGCCGTCCGACGCCGCCCGGCGCCGCGCCGGGCCGGCGACAGCTCGTGCCGACTACGCCGAGCCGGCGCGACGCGCCGCGTTCTCGGCGAGCCGACCGTGCACGACGAGCTCGACGACCTCGCGGGGTAGGGGCCGCTGGGGGGTGAAGCGGATCGTGCTGCCGCTGACGTCCAGTCCGGTGAGCCGGTCCGCCAGGCCCTCGATCAGACCGGGGCTCTGGCTCACGAGGCTGAGGTGGTTGCGGAAGGCGGCGAAGGAGACCAGCGGTCCGTCCTGGTGGAACGAGGGGATCCGGTAGGCGATCCGCTCGGTGGCCTCCGGCGCTGCGCTGCGGATCTGCTCCCGCAGGTCCTCCAGGGCCA
>JACIXM010000502.1 GCA_014360395.1 Actinotalea sp. | reverse complement strand
TTCGGTCGGGCGCCGAGGCGGACGCCCCGAGGCCGCACCGACGCCGTGCCGCCTCACGCCTCGCGGCTGGCGGCCTGGACCAGCGCGGTCGCGGTCAGCTCGTCGACGACGAGGTCCGTCACCACGCCCGCCGCCAGCGCCGCGCGCAGCGGGGCCACCTTGTTGTCCCCGGCCACGGCGCACACCCGCCGGGGGATGCGCCGCAGCTCGGTCGGGGTCGGTCCTGTCGCCCGGGCGTTGAGCGGGATGTCGTCGTAACTGCCGTCGGCGCGCAGGAAGACCGTGCACACGTCGCCGACCACGCCCTCGTGGTGGAGCAGCTCCACGTCCTCCTCGTCGAGGTAGCCGGCGGAGTAGACGTGGCTCGGGACGCCGCCGTGCAGGGCCCCGACGCCGAAGAGCGCGATGTCTGCACGTCGTTGCACGTCCAGCACACGCTTGATCGACCGCTCGCGCCACATGGCGTCCTTCGTCTCCCGGTAGTCGAAGAACGCCGGCACCGGGAAGTGGTGGACGGCGGCGTCGAAAGCGGCGCCGAAGCTGGTGATGAGGTCGCTGGCGTACTCGAAGCCGCTGGTGCGGGTGTTCGCCGCGCCGTTGAGCTGGACGATGGCGCTGCCCCGGGTCGGCTTGGCCGACAGGTGCCGGCCGACGGCGGCGAGCGTCGTTCCCCACGCGATCGCCAGCACCATGTCGGAGTCGAACCAGGAGCCGATGAGCTTCGCGGTGGTCCGTGCCACCTGGTCCAGACGCTCGATCTCCGTGGCGGAGTCCGGGACGGGCACGACGTACGCCTCGATGCCGAAGCGACGGCCGATGGACCGCCCCAGCCCCGGGGCCTGCGTGCGGGCGGGCCGGATCGTGATCTCGACCAGCCCGGTCTCGCGGGCGCGCTTGATCAGGCGCGACACGGTCGAACGCGACGTCCCCAGGTGTCGCGCGATGACCTCCATCTTGATGTCCTGGAGGTAGTACATCGACGCGGCCCGCAGCACGTCCTCCTGCTCCATCCCGACCTCCTCGTCGGCACCAGACCACTCCGGCGAGCCGTTCGTCCGTGCCCCGGCTCGACGGACCGGGCGCGGAGACCGTCCCGGCCCAGTTCTGCACGTTTGTGCATCCGGCTTGCGCGTTCGTTCGACCTGCGACAAGCATAAGCCTGGCGCAAGGTCGTGGGAAAAGGTGCTTCAAGGGCCGTTCGTCCCGTCGGACAGGTCGATCCCGGCGGACGGAGCGCGCCAGGAGGACGGCCAGGCGGCACATGCCCGAGCCGGACGGTCGAGGTCGAGGAGGACAGCGTGAGGACGGTCGCACTGACACCGCAGAAGCGGACCGAGGCCCTGGAGGCCCTCGAGGCCTCCGCCAGCGAGGGCAACGAGCTCGACGTGCTCGTCGTCGGCGGCGGCGTGACCGGCGCCGGGATCGCGCTGGACGCGGTGAGCCGCGGGCTGCGCGTCGGCATCGTCGAGGGCCAGGACTGGGGCAGCGGCACGTCCAGCCGGTCCAGCAAGCTGGTCCACGGCGGTCTGCGGTACCTGCAGATGCTCGACTTCCACCTCGTCCACGAGGCCCTCACCGAGCGCGACCTCCTGCTCAAGCGGATCGCCCCGCACCTGGTCAAGCCCGTCTCGTTCCTCTACCCGCTGGAGAACGCCTGGTGGGAGCGGGCCTACGTCGGCGCCGGCGTCGCCCTCTACGACACGCTGGCGAGCATCGCCCCCGGCAAGCGCGCGATGCCCTGGCACAAGCACCTCAGCCGCGCCGGCATGGAACGGATGTTCCCCGACCTCAAGCACGACGCCGCCGTCGGCGCGGTGCGGTACTGGGACGCGAGCGTCGACGACGCCCGCCTGGTGGTCACCCTCATCCGCACCGCCGTCTCCTACGGCGCGCACGCCGCCAGCCGTACCCAGGTCGTCGAGCTCACCAAGCGCGGGACCGGTGTCGTCAACGGCGCCGTCGTCGTGGACCTCGAGACCGGCAAGGAGTTCACCGTCCGCGCCGACCAGGTCATCAACGCCACGGGGGTGTGGACCGAGGAGACGGAGGCGCTGGCGGACACCGAGGGCGGCCTGCACGTCCTGGCGTCCAAGGGCATCCACATCGTCGTCCCGCGCGACCGCATCCGCGGCGACGTCGGCCTGATCCTGCAGACCGAGAAGAGCGTGCTCTTCGTCATCCCGTGGTCGCGCTACTGGGTGATCGGCACGACCGACACGCCCTGGAAGCAGGAGCTCCAGCACCCCGTCGCGACGGCCGCGGACATCGAGTACGTCCTCGACCACGCCAACGCCGTCCTCGAGCGCCCGCTCACCAAGGACGACATCATCGGCACGTGGGCCGGCCTGCGGCCGCTGCTCCAGCCGGGCACCAAGGAGGGCACCTCCTCGGCGAAGGTGTCCCGCGAGCACACGGTCGCCTCGCCGACCCCCGGCCTCACCGTCATCGCCGGCGGCAAGCTGACCACCTACCGCGTCATGGCCAAGGACGCCGTCGACTTCGCGCTCGGCGAGCGGGCGAAGACCAACCCGTCGATCACCGACCGCATCCCCCTCGTGGGTGCGGAGGGCCACGCGGTGCTGCAGCGCCAGGCGCGGCGGATCGCGGATCGGTACGGCTGGAGCCGTCCGATGGTCGACCACCTGCTCCACCGCTACGGCTCGATGCTCACCGAGATCATCGACATGGTGGAGGAGCAGCCGGATCTTGCGAAGCCGCTGGTCGGCGCGCCTGCGTACCTGCGGGCCGAGGTTGCCTACGCTGCGAGCCATGAGGGTGTCCTGCACCTGGAGGACGTCCTTCTGCTGCGCACCCGGTTGGTGTACGAGCAGGCGGACCAGGGCCTCGCCGCGATCGAGGAGATCGCCGACGTGGTCGGTGAGCGCCTGGGCTGGGACGCCGCGACCCGGAAGGCGGAGGTCGAGTCCTACCGCGCCCGGTGCGCGGCCGAGGCCGCCGCCGCCGCGGAGCAGACCGACGAGGCGGCCGAGACCGTCCGCCTCCAGGCCGCCGACATCACGCCGCTGCGGCCGCTCGGCGGTCCGGCCGAACCCGGCGTGAAGCCCGGCTCCCCGGCCGACTCCCCCGCCGCTCAGGGGCCCGCCGGCACCTGAGCGCACCCTCCCCTCCGCACCCGGTCCCGGCCCTTTCCCAGCCGGCACGGTGCGGTCCCAGACCCTCCGGCCCCCGGCCGGAGCCCGCTCCGGCACCCCCGGCCGGAGCACCCGTGACAACGAAGTCTCGACGGAAACGAGGAATCCATGGACGTGACCCTTCCGCAGGTCTTCATCTCGGAGGTGATCGGCACAGGCCTCCTGCTCCTGCTGGGTGCGGGCGTCGTCGCCAACGTCATCCTTCCGGCCAACAAGGGCTTCAACGCCGGCTGGCTCACCATCAACTTCGGGTGGGGCTTCGCCGTGTTCGCCGGTGTCTTCGCGGCGTACAAGTCGGGCGCGCACCTCAACCCCGCCGTGACCGTGGGCATCATCGCCAGCGGTGCGGACGAGTTCGTGCCCGGCGTGGCGGTGAACTTCCAGAACACGATGGTCTACTTCGCCGGTGAGTTCGTCGGCGCCTTCCTCGGCGCCGTGCTCGCCTTCCTGGCGTACAAGAAGCACTTCGACGAGCCGGCCGACCCGGCCACGAAGCTCGGCGTGTTCTCCACCGGCCCCGCGATCCGCTCGTACGGCTGGAACCTGGTCACCGAGATCCTCGGCACCTTCGTTCTCGTGTTCGTCGTCCTCAACCTGGCGAACTCCCCGCACGAGCTCGGCCCGCTCGCCGTCGCCCTGCTCGTCGTCGGTATCGGTGCGAGCCTCGGTGGGCCCACGGGCTACGCCATCAACCCGGCTCGTGACCTCGGCCCCCGCATCGCGCACGCCATCCTGCCGATCAAGGGCAAGGGCTCCAGCGACTGGGGCTACTCCTGGGTGCCCGTCGTGGGCCCGCTCATCGGTGGCGTCATCGCCGGTGTCCTGGCCACGGCCGTCGGCTGAGCCGCCCGGGGTGGGGCCGTCCCGACGGCCCCACCCCGTCCAGCCGCCCCGGACGGCTCCTTCCGGGAACGCAGCAGCAGGAACCAGCACAGCAGCAACCCCCACGAAGAGGTGAAGGACTGACATGGCTGACTACATCCTCGCGATCGACCAGGGCACCACGTCCACCCGTGCGATCGTGTTCGACCACTCCGGCTCGATCGTCTCCACCGGCCAGAAGGAGCACGAGCAGATCTTCCCGCGCGCGGGCTGGGTCGAGCACGACCCCGAGGAGATCTGGGTCAACACCCGCGAGGTGGTGGGCCTGGCGCTGACGCGGGCGAACCTGACGCACAACGACATCGCGGCTGTCGGCATCACGAACCAGCGCGAGACCGCCGTCGTCTGGGACCGCAAGACCGGCAAGCCGGTCTACAACGCGATCGTGTGGCAGGACACCCGCACCCAGAAGATCGCCGACGAGCTCGCCGCCCTCGGTGGCGGCAACGACCGCTACAAGGAGCGGGTCGGCCTCCCGCTCGCCACCTACTTCTCCGGCCCGAAGATCCGCTGGATCCTCGACAACGTCGAGGGTGCGCGCGAGGCGGCCGAGCGTGGCGACCTGGCGTTCGGCAACACCGACTCGTGGGTCGTGTGGAACATGACCGGCGGCGTCGACGGCGGCGTCCACGTCACGGACGTCACCAACGCCTCGCGCACGATGCTCATGAACATCGACTCGCTCACCTGGAACGAGGAGATCGCGGCGGAGATGGGCATCCCGATGTCCATGCTCCCGGAGATCCGCTCCTCCTCCGAGGTCTACGGCAAGGGCCGCCCCGGCGGCATGGTCCCGGGCGTGCCGATCGCCGGCATCCTCGGCGACCAGCAGGCGGCGACTTTCGGCCAGGCGTGCTTCGAGGTCGGCACGGCCAAGAACACCTACGGCACCGGCAACTTCATGCTGCTCAACACCGGCACGACGCCGGTGCCGTCGAAGAACGGTCTGCTGACGACGGTCTGCTACAAGATCGGCGACGCGCCGCAGGTGTACGCGCTCGAGGGCGCCATCGCCGTCACCGGCTCGCTCGTGCAGTGGCTGCGCGACAACCTCGGCCTCATCAAGGACGCCCCGGAGATCGAGCAGCTCGCCTCGACGGTCGAGGACAACGGCGGCGCGTACTTCGTCCCGGCGTTCTCCGGCCTCTTCGCGCCGTACTGGCGCGGTGACGCGCGCGGCGTCGTCGCCGGCCTGACCCGGTACGTCAACAAGGGCCACATCGCGCGGGCCGCCCTGGAGGCCACGGCCTTCCAGACCCGCGAGGTGCTCGACGCCATGAACGCGGACTCGGGCGTGGACCTCACCGAGCTCAAGGTCGACGGCGGCATGATCGCCAACAACCTGCTCATGCAGTTCCAGGCCGACATCCTCGGCGTGCCGGTCATCCGGCCGAAGGTCGCGGAGACGACGGCGCTCGGTGCCGCCTACGCCGCGGGCATCGCCGTCGGCTTCTGGCAGGGCGAGCAGGACGTCATCGACAACTGGGCCGAGGACAAGCGCTGGGAGCCCAGCATGGACGCGGACCACCGCGACAAGATGTACCGCAACTGGAAGAAGGCCGTCACGAAGACCTTCGACTGGGTCGACGCGGACGTCGAGTGACCTGACGAGTTGCCGTGGGCGGAACGGCACAGCGGTCCGCCCG
>JACIXM010000501.1 GCA_014360395.1 Actinotalea sp. | reverse complement strand
ACCGCGAGCAGCGCACCGTGGGCGTCGCAGACCTCACGCATCACCGCGAGCGCGCGCAGCTCGTGCCCCGCCTCCAGCGGCCCGAGGTCGCGGTCGCCGGCCGAGTTCTTGTCCCGCAGTTGCACGATGTCGACGCCGCCTGTCAACGCGGCGGTGACGTCGCGGCGCAGGGCGGGGAAGTCGCCCGTCCAGCCCTGCGCGCGGGCGTCGTCGTCGAGGTGTCGGCGGGCGTCGATGCAGAGGTAGAGGCGGGCGTCGGCGAGGCGGGCACGGAGGCGGTCGGCGCGGGCGGTCATGGGTTCAACGGTAGGTGATGGCCCCCACTAGGCTGGCCGCCATGACCGTCGACCCCGCCCCGTCCGCCGCCCGTATCAGTGCGGGGCGGGTCGTGGTGGTCGGCGGCTCGGTGATCGGCCTGGCCTGCGCCTGGGCGATCGCCCGGTCCGGGGCCGCCGACGAGGTCGTCGTCCACGAGCCCGACGACTCCGGCCCCGGCGGCGTCCCCACCTCGGGGGCCGCGTGGGTCGCGGGCGGCATGCTCGCCCCGTTCAGCGAGGCGTGGCCGGGAGAGGAGGCGGTGTTCGCGCTCGGCGTGGACTCGCTCCGGAGGTGGCCGGGCTTCCTCGACGCGCTCGCCCCGCACGTTCCCGCGGGCCCGCCCGTCCGCACGGCGGGGCACACGCACATGCTGGCGGTCGACGAGGCAGACGCCCGGGACCTCGACATGGCCATGGAGTGGGCGGCCAGCCAGCCCGACCCGACACGGGGCAACGACCCGGCCGGCACCAACGGCGGCGTCACCGAGGCCGATCTGCGTCGCGTGACCCGCCGCGAGCTCCGGGAGGCCGAGCCGTCCCTGGCCCGGGTCGCCCGCGCCGCCTACCGGATGGACTCCGAGGGCGCCGTCGACAACCGGGTCCTGCTCGCCGCCCTCACCCGTGCCTGTCGCGCCGAGGGAGTGACGTGGGTGCGCGGCGCCGTCGCCTCTCTCGACGACCTCGACGCGGACCGCGTCGTCCTCGCCGCGGGCACCGGTTCCGCCGACCTGGCGGGCCTGCCCGTGCGCCCGGTCAAGGGCGAGGTCCTCCGCTTGCGGTCCCGCCCCGGGTGTGAGGATCCGCCCCGCGGCGTCGTGCGGGCCTTCGTCCGGGGCCGGCCGCTGTACCTGGTCCCGCGTGCGGGCGGCCTCGTCGTGGGCGCCACCCAATACGAGCACGGCGACGACCGGCAGGTCACCGTCGCCGGGGTCCG
>JACIXM010000500.1 GCA_014360395.1 Actinotalea sp. | reverse complement strand
AGCGTGGACCTCGGTGGGGGCGCCGTCGTCGGTCTCGTGGTCCGGACCCCCGAGGAGGCGCCGACGGCCGAGCCCGAGCTCGTGCCGGACCGCCGGGCGGAGGTCGGGATCGTGCAGCTGGAGACCGGGACGCTCGCGCCGGACGGCCTGCCCGCTGCGCGCCTGTCCTGCGGTGGCCTCGTGCTGACGGCGACCGGGTGGGGTGCCACCGCGGGCCAGGTGGCGGAGGTCGCCGAGCGCCTGGCGCTCGCGGTCGAGGACTGCCCGATCGACCTGGACGGGCTGGCGGGGCGCTACCCGGAGCTCGACCTGGGGTGACCACGCCGGCGCCGTCGCGACCACGCGGAGGGGAGCCCGCGCGCCGACCGCCCGTGGTCCCGGGCCGCGACCACGCCCGGCGCCACCTAGAGTCCCGCTCATGGACGTGCTCGACCTGGTGCGGATCGTCATCGGCCTCGTGCTCCTCGTCGTCGGCGCGGAGGCGCTCGTGCGGGGTGCCTCCTCGCTGGCCCGCAGGGTCGGGCTGTCCTCGCTCGTCGTCGGCCTGACGGTCGTCGCGGTGGCGACGTCGGCCCCCGAGCTCGCCGTCACCACCGACGCAGTGCTCAGCGGGGCGCCGGACCTGGCCGTCGGCAACGTCGTCGGCAGCAACATCGCGAACGTCCTGCTCATCCTCGGCGTCTCCGCGCTGGTCCTGCCGCTGGCGGTCAAGGCCCAGATCGTGCGGGTCGACCTGCCGGTGATGCTCGGCTTCTCGATCCTCCTGCTGGTCCTGGCGCTCGACGGCACGATCGGCACGGCCGACGGCGCCGTCCTGTTCGGCGCGCTCGTCGTCTACACCGGCGTCACCGTCGTCGTGAGCCGCCGCCGGACCCGCGCGGCCGCCGCCCGGGCGGCCGTCCCCGCTGACGCCGAGCCCGCCGCCGCCGAGCCCGCCGACGACACGCCCGCGCCCGACGGCGAGACCGCCGACGAGCCCGCCCCCACGTCGGTCTGGCTCTCCCTGCTCCTCGTCGTCGGCGGGGTGGGCCTGCTCGTCGGGGGCGCGCGCCTCCTGGTCGCGGGCGCCTCGAGCATCGCCGAGAGCCTGGGCGTGTCCGGCCTGGTCGTGGGCCTGACGGTCGTCGCGATCGGCACGTCCCTGCCGGAGCTGGCCGCGTCCGTCGTGGCGGTCCGCCGCGGCGAGCGGGACCTGGCCGTCGGGAACGTCGTTGGCAGCAACATGTTCAACATCGGCCTCGTCCTCGGGC
>JACIXM010000050.1 GCA_014360395.1 Actinotalea sp. | reverse complement strand
TCTCCCACCGGGGGCACGCCTTCCGTGCCTTGGCCCCCGCGGTCGCCGAGGCGCTGCGCGGCCTGGCCGTCTGACGCGGGCGGCTCAGCGCAGGGCGCCGGCCGGCGCCGCGACGTCGTCGTCCCGGTGCAGGTCCCGCCCCCGCGCGGGGGCGGGCGGCAGCACCCGCTCCAGAGCGGTCACCACGGCCGCCAGCAGGAGGAAGCCGACGGCGACGCCGGCCGTGTTCACCGCCGTCGCCGCCGCGCCGATCTCCGTGACGTCCAGGAACGGGTAGGGGTAGGACCCGACGACGGCGCCCCGGGCGAAGGTCCAGGCGACCCAGAGCAGGGGCAGCACCACGGCCAGCAGCGCCGTCCGGGCGTCCGTGCGCGGACGCGGCCCGACCAGCAGCCAGACGAGCAGGGCGAGCACGGGGATGACGGTGTGGTCCAGGAGGTTGGTCAGCACGTGGGCGCCCTCGACCTCGTGGGTCGCGCGCAGCAGCAGGTGGTAGACGACGCCCGTGACCGCGATGCAGACGAGGGAGTCCAGCCGCAGCACGCGCAGCAGACGGCCGTCGCGCGCGGGGTCGAGGGCCAGCAGGGTCGAGACGACGCCGACCAGGAGCACCGACAGGATCGTGAAGTAGCTGAAGAGCTCGACGTACCGGGCCAGGAGCGAGGCGGGCCGCTCCGGCGGCGTCAGCGGCAGCACGACCACGTCGACGGCGAGCGACAGCCAGCACAGCGCCGCCACCGCGCCGTGGAGCAGCCGCGCCCGGGCCGCCGTCACGGCAGCCGGCCCACGTGTGCCATCGCCTGGCGCAGGAGGTACCCCTGGCCGCCGGTCATCTCGACCTGGACCGGCTCGCTGCACGCCTCCTCGGGGGTGAGCCAGGCCAGGTCGAGCGCGTCCTGCTGGGGCTCGCAGTCACCGGCGACCGGCACGACGTACGCGAGGGAGACGGCGTGCTGGCGGACGTCGTGGTACGGCGTGACGCCCGGGGTGGGGAAGTACTCGGCGACGGTGAAGGGCTGCGGTGCGGCAGGGATCTGGGGGAGCGCCATCGGCCCGAGGTCCTTCTCCAGGTGCCGCACGAGCGCGTCGCGGACCCGCTCGTGGTAGAGCACGCGGCCCGAGACGAGGGCCCGGGTCATCTCGCCGGCCCCGTTGACCCGCAGGAGCAGGCCCACGGCGACGACGTCGCCGCTGTCGTCGACCCGCACCGGGACGGCGTCGACGTAGACCAGGGGGAGCCGGCCTCGCACCGCGGCGAGCTCCCGCTCGCTGAGCCACCCGTCGGGCGTCGGCTGCTCGGGGAAGTCGGCCGTCTCGGTCATGGGGGCGAGGCTACCGGCCCCGGCGGACCCGCCGCGGTCGGGGCCGCCGCGGAATAGCGGCGTCCCCACGGCGTTGCACCTGGGGGCGGGAGGGGACCCCGCCGGAGGACCACGACGCGGCAAGGGGACGCATGGCGACCATCGACCTGACCGAGCGGACGTTCGAGCAGACCGTCACCGCGCACGACATCGTGCTGGTGGACTTCTGGGCCGCGTGGTGCGGCCCGTGCCGGATGTTCGCCCCCGTCTTCGAGCGCTCCGCCCAGCAGCACCCCGACGTCGTCCACGCCAAGGTCGACACGGAGGCGGAGCCGGGGATGGCGCAGGCCGCCCGCATCCGATCGATCCCGACCCTCATGGCGTTCCGCGAGGGTGTCCTCGTCTTCGCCCAGCCGGGCGCCCTGCCGCCGGAGGGGCTGGAGCAGGTGCTCAGCGCGGTCCGCGGGCTGGACATGGACGCGGTGCGGGCTCAGCAGGCCGCCCGCCGGGAGGCGGCGCCGCGCTGAGCCGGGGAAGGCCGCGTGCCGCCGGCTCGCCGCTGCGGGCGTCGCGGACTTATTCCTCGATCGTGACCCCGCGCCAGAACGCGACCCGGTCCCGCACCTGCTCGGCCCGCGGCTTCGGGTCGGGGTAGTACCAGGCGGCATCCGGGTTGGTGCGTCCGTCGACCTCCAGCGTCCAGTAGGAGGCCGTGCCCTTCCACCCGCAGACGGTGTGGGTCGGCGACGGGCGCAGCACCGCCGGGTCGACGCTCTCCTTCGGGAAGTAGTGGTTGCCCTCGACGACGACGGTGTCCTCGCTCTCGGCGATGACGGCCCCGTTCCACACAGCGCGCACGTGCACCTCGACAGGTCGGGCGACCCGGCCGTCGACGGTGCGCCGACGCCGGTCGCGGTTCGAGACGGCCGCGGCGGCCGTCGCCCCGGGGAACGACGGCGCCAGGGGTGCTGTTCCGCCGCCCCACGGCGGGCTCTCAGCAGACGAACCTGGGACCTCGGCCCCACC
>JACIXM010000005.1 GCA_014360395.1 Actinotalea sp. | reverse complement strand
GTCACGGCCCCGGGCGACGTCGACGGCGACGGGCTCCCGGACCTCGTCGTCGTCGACCGCGACGCGCGGCTGCTGCTGTACCCCGGCAGGTCCGGTGGCGGCCTCGGCCCGATGCGCCAGCTCGCGACGCTCGACCGGGGCACCGACCTCGTCGTCGGCGCCGGCGACCTCAACCAGGACGGCCACCGGGACCTGCTCACCCGCGCCGCGGGCCGCATGACGACCTGGCACGGCCGCACCGGCCCCACGGTGGTGCGCGGTACGACGTGGGGGTCCGGCTGGGACGCCATGGCACCCGTCGTCCCCGCCGAGAACTGGGCCGCGCAGGGCCGGGCGGCGCTGCTCGGTGCGTCGGCGCGGACGGGCCGCATGTACCTGTACGCGGGGCAGCCCGCCGGCGCGCTCCGGGCGACCCACCGGCCGGCGATCCCCACCGAGGGCGTCGATGCGCTCCTCGTGGTGGGGGACGTCCGCGGGGACGGGACCGCGGACGTCCTGACCCGCCGCACCGACGGCCGGCTCATGCTCCACGAGAGCACCGCCTCGGGCGCCTGGCGCGCACCGGTGCAGGTGGGTCGCGGGTGGGGGGTCTTCGACCTGGTGACGGCGGCCGGCGACGTCGACGGCGACGGGGTCCCGGACGTGCTCGCACGGGAACGGACCACCGGCAACCTCCGCGTGTACCCGATGCGGCGTGACGGCTCGTTCAAGTCGCCCTTCACCATCGCCACGGGCCTCGCGGGGCAGCAGGTCGTCGCGGTCGGCGGCTGGACGGCCACGTCCAGCGCCGACGTCGTCACCGTCGACCCCGCCACCGGCGCCGCCTCGCTGCGGCGTGGCCGGGGGGCGTACCAGCTCGCCGCGCCGGTGTCCCTGGGCACGATCGCCAAGGGCCAGCAGCTCGTCGGGGCGGGCGACTTCCGTCGGACCGGCCACAACGACCTGCTCGCCCTCGACTCGAGCGGCCGCCTGTGGCTGTACCCGGGCAGCAGCACGGCGTCGATCGGCGCCCGCATCGCGGTCGGGGGCATCCGCCCCGCCGGGACGGGCTCGCTGTCGTGAGGCGCGTCCTCGGGGTGGCCGCGCTCGCGGTCGCGCTCGCGGTCACGGGTCTCGTCCCGGCGGCGGCGCCGGCCGCCGCCGAGAGCAGCATGGTCCTCGAGGGCCGGGGCTACGGTCACGGTCGCGGCATGTCCCAGCACGGCGCCCGCGCCCACGCCACGGCCGGCAGGACGTGGCAGGAGATCCTCGCGTTCTACTACCCGGGCACGACCCGGGCGACCGAGGCCGACGCGCCCATCCGCGTGTGGATCAGCGCCGACACCGACCGCGACGTCCGCGTGGTGGCGCAGGAGGGGCTCCAGGTCGCCAGCGGCACGACCACCGCGACCCTGCCCAGCGGACCGGACCACCGGCAGTGGCGGCTGGAGCGCACGTCCTCGGGCTTCCGCCTGCAGCACCTGGACCGCGCGGGGACGTGGCGCACGCTCGACACCACGTCCCTCGCCCCGGCCGTGCCGCTCACCGGCACGCCGGCGTTCCGGCTGCCCGGCGCCCAGCCCACCCTGACGCTCGTCCGCCCCGACGGCGTGTCCCAGGTGCTCCGGGGCGGTGAGATCCGGGCCGCCGCGGAGGGGGCCACCGACGTGCGGACCGTCGCCGTCATGCCCATGGAGGACTACCTCCGCTCCGTCGTGCCGAGGGAGATGCCCGCGAGCTGGCCCGCGCACGCGGTCCGGGCGCAGGCCGTCGCGGCGCGGACCTACGCCGCCGCCCTGCGCGCCGCGAACGCCGCCCGCACCTACGACACGTGCGACACGATCAGCTGCCAGGTCTTCTTCGGCGTGAGCCAGACGAAGGCGGGCGTCACCACGCAGGGCGAGCACGCGCTCAGCGACGGCGCGATCGAGGCGACCCGAGGCGTCGTGCTCCGGACGGGCAGCGGCTACGTCCTCGCCGAGTTCAGCGCCGCCAACGGGGGCTGGACGGTCGGCTCGAACCTGCCGTACCAGGTGGCCAAGGCCGACCCGCTCGACACGTACACCTGGACCAGGACGATCACCAGCACCGCCGTGGAGAAGGCCTACCCGGCGATCGGCACGTGGCAGGGCTTCGGGACCGTCCAGAGGGACGGGAACGGTGCGTGGGGCGGCCGGACGACGTCCGTCGTCGTGCAGGGCAGCCGGGGCTCGGTGACGGTCACGGGCGACGCCTTCCGGCGCGACCTGGGCCTGCAGTCGACCTGGTGGCGGCCCCGGTTCGCCCACCACGACCCCGAGAAGGACTGGTCGGGCGACGGGCAGCCGGACGTGCTGGCGATGACCCGGGCGGGCGCGCTCCTGCTGTCCACCTCCGACGGTCTCGGCGGCTTCGGCACGGCCACGCAGGTGGGCAGCGGCTGGCAGGCGATGGACGAGGTCGCCTACCTGCACGGCTTCGCCGGTGACGGCAAGCAGGGTCTGGTCGCCCGCCGGGTGTCCGACGGGAGCCTGTGGTTCTACCGCGCCGCCGGCGGCGGGGGCTTCGACGGGGCGGTCCGGATCGGCAGCGGGTGGCACGTGTTCACGTCGGTCACCCCGGTGCGCGACTGGCGCTTCCCGGGCGACGTCGGGCTCCTCGGCCGGACCGCGGGCGGCGAGCTGTTCCTCTACCCGGCCGACCGCCGCGGCGGGTTCGAGCGCCGCATCCGCGTCGGGACGGGCTGGCACCGCATGGGCGCCGTCCTGGACGCCGGGAACTTCGACGGGACCGGGCGGCCGCAGCTCGTCGCCGTCGAGAAGGCGACCGGGACGCTCTGGCTCTACCCCGGGGACGGGAAGGGTGGCTGGCAGGCGCGCCGGGCCATCGGCAAGGGCTGGAACGCCGTCTCGGAGATCGTCGGCGGGGCGGACTGGAACCGCGACGGCCGCGACGACCTGCTGGGCCGCGTGTCCGGGACCGTCTACCTCTACCCCGGCACCGGTGCCGGCGGGTTCGGTACCCGCACGCTCCTGCGCGCCGAGACCGGGGCGCGGCTGGTCCGCTGAGCGTCGCCGCCGGGAGTGATCGCTTCAGGTCGCCGACGGGCGTGCCGATGACACAAGTGCCCGCACCGCGGGCGGCCCGCCCGGGCGGGTCACCACCGTCGAGGGACCGCCGATGTCACGCGCCAGCGCCCTGCTCCTCGTCGCGGCGCTGACCACCGGGCTGCTCGCCGCAGCGCCGGCCGGGGCGGCCCCGGCGTCGGAGCGGCGCGTCGTGCAGGGTGAGGTGCAGCACCTCGTCGTCGAGCTGCGGACCGGCGCGGCCGTCGACGTGACACTGGTGGTCCCGGACGCCGGTGAGGCGGTCCCCGTCGACGCCGAGGCGCTGGAGGACGTCCCCGCGGGAGCCACCGTGCGTGTCGTCGTGGAGGAGCCGGCGGCGCCGGCGGACCCCCTCGCCGTGGCGGAGGTGCTGTCGCTCGACGTGACCGCGTCGCC
>JACIXM010000499.1 GCA_014360395.1 Actinotalea sp. | reverse complement strand
CGTCGGGGCGGGGGACGCCGTCGGGGCGCCGGTGCACCCGACCAGGACGGCGGCCGCCGTCACCACGCCCATCAGGGCGGCGGCGCGGGGTCCCGGCCGACGACGCACGGTCCACCCCCTCCTGCCGACGCCTCGAGTCTGCCCCGCCCCAGGGCCGTTCGCGTCCGGTCGGGCGGCGAGCCCGGACGACCGCCGGCCCATCGGGGCGCGACGCGAGCGGGATCGTCCTCAGGGACCGCGCAGCAGGAGGGCCGCACGCGCCGGAACAGCTCGGCGCCGCCCGGATACGCTGACGGGATGCAGCGCGCAACGATGCCCGCTCGAGGCTCGGTCATTGGAGGGCGGAGGCCGCCGTCGGCCGTCGCTCTCCCGGCCGCCCCCGGCCCGCGGGTGGACTCCGCCCGGCGCCAGCGCACCCGCGAGCGCCTCATGGACGCCGCCTACGAGCTCTTCGCCGCCCAGGGCGTGCACGCGACGCCCATCGAGGCGATCGCCGAGGCCGCCGGCTTCACGCGTGGGGCGTTCTACTCCAACTTCGAGAGCAAGACCGAGCTCTTCTTCGCCCTGGCCGAGCGCGAGTGGCGGGCGCGCCTGGACCACCTGCGCGCCACCTTCGACCAGCTGCTGCCCGCCGGCGCGGTCCCGCGGGACCGTCTCGACCCGGAGACCGCGGCCGGGCTCATGGCGGAGATCTTCGACAGCCTCCCCGACGACCGGCTCTGGCACCTGGTGCACGCCGAGTTCGCGCTGCTCGCGATGCGTGACCCGGAGGTCGCACCCCGGTTCCTGGCCAGCACGGCCGCCGTCCAGGGCGAGCTCGCCCAGCTGCTGGACGCCACGCTCCGGTCGCTCGGCCTGCGCTTCGTGCTCGACCCCGCGGACGTGACCCGCCTCCTGGTCGAGCAGCACGACGCCGCCCTGCGGGACGCGATCCTGTCCGGCGCGGACGACCGGACGGCCGTCGCCCGCGCGACGGTCATGCGGTCGCTCCCGGTGCTCCTCTCCCGCCTGACCGAGCCGCTGGACGGCTGACCCCGGCCGCTCAACCTTTCGGCACCCGGCGCCGTCGGAGGGGTATGGGGTCCGGCGCAGGGGTCGACGAGGAGCTCGTCGTCGCCGTCGTGCCGCCGGCGGACCGGGACGCCGAGTTCGCCGCGTTCGTCCGGGCGACGTCGGCGGAGCTCGGCCGCATCGCCTGGTACCTGTGCGGCGACCCCGTCCGGGCCGAGGACCTGCTGCAGCAGTCCTACCTGCGGACCTACCTGGCGTGGGGGCGCGCCCGGGCGGGTGACCCCCTCGCGTACACCCGCCGCGTGCTGAGCAACGGGCGGATCGACGGCTGGCGCCGGGAGCGCCGTGAGGTGCTGTCCGCCCCGGCCGACCTGCCGGACCGGTTTACGCCCGACGGCGCCGCGGCCCATGCCGAGCGCGACCGCCTCGGCCGGGCGCTGCGCGCGCTGCCCGCCCGCCAGCGCCGCGTGGTCGTGCTCCGGCACCTGGTCGGGCTGAGCGAGCAGGAGACCGCTGCCGAGCTGGGCGTGTCGGTCGGGACGGTGAAGTCGACGGCGTCCCGGGGCCTCGCGCGCCTGCGGGCGGCGCTCGGCGACGACGGGCCCCGTGCCACGGGCGTGGAGGGCAGGACGCGATGAGCACCTTCGGGCACGAGGACGGCGGCCGGGCGCCCGCCCCCGCCGATCCGCTGCGCGCCCGCTTCGAGGCCGCGGCGCCGGCGGTGGCCGTGGACCCGGACCGCATCGTGCGGCGCGGCCGACGGCAGCGTGCGCTGGCCCGCGCCGGTGGCGTCCTGGGCTCGCTCGCGCTGGTCGCCGTCGTCCTGCTCGTCGCTCGACCGGGCGGGGGACCGGCGCCTGTCGCGGCCGCGCCCCCGGCGGAGGAGGTGGGAGACGTCTCACTGTGGCTGAGCGCGACCGAGGTGCCCACCGGCCCGGCGACGATCGTGTCCGCGCTCGTCGCGCACACCGACACCGACGCGGTCTTCGGCGTCGGTGCCGAGGTCGAGCGCTGGGACGGGCGCGCGTGGTGGTCGCACCGCCTGGTCGGCCTCTGCCTGGCGGAGTGGCGCTGCGTCGCGCCGTTGGTCGCGGACCCCGAGGGCTTCGGCGTCAACGACATCGGCCTGTCCGCGACCCCGGCTCGGCCCGGGCCCGCGCAGCTCATGAGCACCGAGGGCCTGGAGGAGGGTTGGTACCGGCTCGTGCAGGACGCCGTGCTCGGGGGCCCGTCGGCCCGGGCCGTCTTCCGCGTCACCGACGACGCGCCACCGACCCCGCCGGTCCCGTCCGGGGACGGCGTGTCCCTGGTCGTCGACCCTGTCCTCGTGCCGCCGACGGGCGGACAGGTGGACCTCGCCGTCCACGTCCCGCCGGACGCGTCGGGCACGCTCACCGCGGAGGACATCGCGGAGGCCGAGGCGCAGCTGGCCGACCTCGCCGTCGTCGAGCGGTGGGACGGCGCCGGGTGGGTGCCGGTGGGCGAGGTGGAGGTCCCGGCCCCCCGCGACCAGGCGTCGCCCGTGCCGCTCACGCTGCCCGCGCTCGAGCCCGGGCCGCACCGCCTGGTGCGCGGCGGTCCGGACGGGGACGCCTGGGGCGTGCTCTGGGTCGCCGACGAAGCGGCCGGCGGCCGGGACGGCGCCGCCCCGGACGACGATGTCGCCCGGCCGCCGGCCGACCCCGCCCGTTTCGGGCTGGACGACCTG
>JACIXM010000498.1 GCA_014360395.1 Actinotalea sp. | reverse complement strand
CGGCTCGTGCTCATGGTCGGGGACGTCGCGGGCCACGGGATGGGCATGGCCGCGGTGACCGCCCAGCTCCGGCACGCCCTGCGCGCCTACCTCATCGACGCCGGCGGCGCGGCGGCGGCCCTGGAGCGGCTCGGCGGCCTCATCGCCGAGCTCCTGCCCGGGGAGCTGGCGACGGTCACCGCCGTCGAGCTCGAGCCGGCGACCGGCCGGACCACCGTGGTCTCGGCCGGGCACCCGCCGCCCGTGCTGCGCACCGGCGACGGCGCCCTGCTGCTGGACCAGGCCCGCGGCCCCGCGCTGGGCCTCGGGGTGGACCCGTCGCACGACGTGCACACCGTCGAGCTCGAGCCCGGTGACGCCGTGCTGCTGTACACCGACGGCCTCGTGGAGCAGCGGCACCAGCCGCTGAGCCACTCGCTGCGGGAGCTCCAGGAGCAGGTCGCCGTCGCGCCGCAGGACCCCGAGCGGCTGTGCGACGCCCTGCTCGCGGGCGCGCCGCGGACCGACGACGACGTCACGCTGGTCACCCTGCACCGCCTGGTCTGACGCGACCGACACCGAGCGCCTGCTGCCTGACGGGACCGACGCCCCGCCGGTCCCGGCGGAGCGGTCAGCTCAGGAACAGGCAGAACAGGTGGCCCTCGGGGTCGCGCAGGACGCGGTTGTCGTCCTGCGGCTGGTGCTCCTCCAGCGTCGCGCCGAGCTCGAGGGCGCGCGCGACCCCGGCGTCGACGTCGTCCACCTGGACGTCCAGGTGCATCTGCATCTGCTGGTCCCCCGGGCCGGCGGGCCAGACCGGCGGCACGTGATGCTCCTCCAGCTGGATCGACAGGCCGGGCTCCCCTGCTGCGGGGCGCACGCGGCACCACGTCGCGTCGTCGACGAACAGCTGCCAGCCGAGCAGCTCGGCCCAGAAGCGCCCGAGGCGCTGCGGGTCACACGCGCCGAGCACGGTCGCGCGGAGCTCGAACGTCGGTCCGGTCATCGTGGCCTCCCCCTCAATCGTGGCCTCCCCCTCAGCAGTGCCTCGT
>JACIXM010000497.1 GCA_014360395.1 Actinotalea sp. | reverse complement strand
CCCGAGAGCCGTCGCCGCACGGGCGCGCGACTGCTCGTCCTCCTCGCGGCCCTGGACCGCCCACCGGTCCGCGCCGTCGGGAGCGCACCGTGACCGCGCGTCGGCCCGAGGCGACCCACGACCCGTCCTGCACCGTGCGCTCGCACGACACCAGCACCGTGCGCTCGCACGACACCGGCACCGTGCGCTCGCACGAGGCCGGCACGGTGCGCTCGCACGACGCCGTGAGCACGGTCCCGCTCCTGCAGCGCTACGTGCTCGTCGCCGCGGCGCGGCTCGCGCGGCGGCTGGGCCCCGGCGTCACCGCCTCCGTCGTGCACCGCGCGGGCGGGCGGCAGACCGTCGTCGGGGCCGCGCCTCCCGCCCTCGCGCCGGTGCTCGCACTTCCCGGGCCGGTCGGGCACGCGCTCGTCTCCGGGTCCGTGGTCGTCGTGCCCGACGTCGCGAGCGAGGACCGGTGGACGGCATGGCGCGCGGCGGCGCAGGGGCAGCACGTCGCGGCGGCGCTCGCGGCACCCGGGCGCGCGAGCAGCCGGAGCGTCCTCGTCGTCGCCGCCCTCTCCACCCGGCCCCGGCGCTGGACCGCCATCGAGATCATGGCCGCGGACTCGGCGGTGCAGGAGGTCGCCCGTGCCGTGCAGCTGTGCGACGGCCTGCTCACCCTCGCCCCGGCCGAGCTGCGACGGTCCGGCGAGGCGGCGCGCCTGGTGGACGCCGCTGTCCGGGCGCTGCTCGGCCCGGGCGTCGACGTGCTCCAGGCCCTGCGCGAGCTGCGCCGCAGCGTCGCCGACCACGACGGCGACCTGGCGTCGGCGTGCGCCGCCGCACGGAGCGGACCACCGGTGGTCCCCATCGCCTGAGGGCCCGCTCACCCGTCCGGACGAGCGCTCGCACGGTCGGGACGTTCGTCCCTGTGAGCGCTCACAAACGCGGCCGTAGCGTGTGCCGGGACGGTCCACCGGCCCCCACCGGAGGACCAGCTGGACGGGTGCCCGCAGTCCCCCGGCGGGCCCCGGCACTCCTCGCCTGCGACGCGCCAGGACGCCGTCGGGGTGGGATGGACGGCGCCGCCCCCGCTGCGACGGGTGGACGGGGGCGGCGCCGGGTCCAGCCCGGGGGCGCGCTCGGCGCCCTCGCCGGCTCAG
>JACIXM010000496.1 GCA_014360395.1 Actinotalea sp. | reverse complement strand
TCACGGTGCGCTCCCGACGGCGCGGACCGGTGGGCGGTCCAGGGCCGCGAGGAGGACGAGCAGTCGCGCGCCCGTGCGGCGACGGCTCTCGGGCGACTCCGCGACGGTCCGGGCGCGCAAGGCGCCCGGCAGCAGCGCCTCGAGCTGGGTGCGGGGGAGCAGGTCGACGTCCTGCATCGTCGTGTCCTGTTCGACGACCGCCGAGCGGTGGTCTCCACAGCGGCGGTAGATCACCACGGTGGCACAGCCGGCGACGGTTGTCCTCCTGTGCGGTCGAGGGCGGCGGCCCGGGCGTACGCGATCGGACTGCGCGTCCGGCTCGGTGGTGCCACTGTGGGAGCGCGCCGCACGAGCACGGGAAGGAGAGGCACGGTGGACGGCTCAGCAGCAGGGGGTGCGCCGCAGGCGTCCCACCCCGACGGCGACGCGACAGTCCCGGGCGGCCTCGCCGCGGTCGGACGCCTCGTGCGCCGTCTCGCCGGCCCCACCCCCGACCGGGAGCTGACGGACGCCGAGCTCCTCGAGCACACGGAGGTCGAGACGGCCTACGAGGAGCTGCGCGTCGCGGACGAGGAGCTGCGGGCGCAGCAGGCGCAGCTCGAAAGCCTGCTGGCCGAGCGCGCGGAGGCCCAGTCCCAGCGCTCCTGGCTGCTGTCGATGCTCTCCGTCCCGGTGGTGACCACCGACTCGGCGGGGACGGTCGTCGTGGCGAACGCGGCTGCGGCGGCCTTCCTGCGTGTCCCCGTCGGGAGGCTGCGGGGGACGTCGTTGTCGGCGTACGTCGACCCCGCCGACCGTGACGCGGTGGACGGCATCGCGGGTGCGGTCGGCTCGGGGTCCGAGCAGCTCCCCGTCCGCGTCCTGCCCCGCCACGGGGAGCCCGTCCAGGTCCGGCTCATGGCGACGGCCGAGGCGTCGGACCGCGTCAGCTGGATCCTGCTCGACGCCGCGGCGCTGCCCGACGTGGGCGTGGACCGCGCTCTCGGTCTCGTCGCCGCGTTCGCGCAGCTGTCGCGGCTGCGGTCCGGTGCCGGCGTGTCGCAGGACGTGATGCACCGCATGGCGGCGTGCGCGCGGGCCGCGGTCCCTGCGGCCTCCGGCGTCTCGCTCGTCCTGGGTCTCCCCTCGGCACCCGAGGCGGTCGCCGCCACCGCGGGACCCGCCGCCGGCGCCGACGGCCTGCAGGTGATGGTCGAGGAGGGGCCGTGCGTGGACGCGTACGTCCAGCGCCGTGCGGTCGACTCCGGGTCGCTCGCGCAGGACCCGCGGTGGCCGCGGCTCGCGGCGCGACTCGGCCCCGACGACGTCGTCTCGGTGGTCGCGGTGCCGATCGAGTCCGACGAGGGACTGCTCGGCGCGCTCGGCTGCTACAGCTGTGAGGCGGACGCGTTCGACGCCGGCGACCTCCAGGCCGCGGAGCTGATCGCGCAGACGGTCGGCGCCGTCCTGACGAGCCTGCGGCAGAAGGACGAGCTGCGGCAGCTGGGCAGGCAGCTGACGAGCGCGCTGGAGTCGCGGGCGGTCATCGAGCAGGCCAAGGGGATCGTCATGGCCGAGCGGTCGTGCACCCCGCAGGAGGCGTTCGACCACCTCTCGCAGCTGAGCCAGCGCGGCAACGTCAAGGTCAGGGACGTCGCCCGGCTCGTCGTCGACCAGGCCGTCGTCCGGGGGCGTCGTGCCCCGTCGACCGGGGACGCCGTCGGCACGCCACCTCCGTGAGGCGGATCGGGGCCGCGGTGAGGATCAGGACGGTGGTGGGGGCGCGTCCGGACTGCGGTGGATGACGTTGTCCTCGAGCGCCGCCGGGAGCGGCTCGGCACCGGGTCCGCCGGCGCCGAGCCAGCGCGCCAGGTGAGCGGTGGCGTCGTCGCCGGCGAGCTGCTCGAACCACACCGGTGCCGCGCCGGCACGCCGGCACGCCCCCGTCGGCCGCGCGACGACGACGTCACCGCGCTCGCACTCGTCCAGGCACTCCACCAGGGTGAGGCGCGCGACGCCGTCCTCGGCGAGGCGCTGCAGCCGGGCGAGCTGCCCGCCGTCGGCGGCGTCGGCCTCGCCCAGCGTCTCGCCGGCGCACAGGCTGCAGGCGGTCAGGCCGGGGACGGCGACGGGCTCTCGGTCGTGGGGCACCGGCGAACGATACGTGCCGCCCCGGAGCGCCGACGAACCGGCGTGGTCAGGAGACCTTGCCCTTGAGGAGCCGGTGCCAGTACACCTGCGGCTCGAGGTACCGGTCGAACAGCAGCAGGCTCCGGCGCGGCCGCACGAGGTCCGGGACACGCAGGGTCGGCTCGGGTCGGCCGGCGCGGTCGAACTCGCCCAGCAGGAGGTGCCGGCGCGACGTCGTCACCGGGGCGACGGAGTAGCCGCTGTAGCGGCGCATCGGCCTGCCGGTGCGGCGGGCGCGGATGTTGTCGGCCACCACCGGGACCTGCTTGCGCAGCGCCCCGCCCGACGGCAGCGCGTCCACGGTCGCGACGTCGCCCAGGCCCCACACCCGCGGGTGGCGCACGTGCTGCAGCGTCGTGGGGTCGACGGCGAGGAAGCCCTCGCTGTCGTCGGAGGCCAGGCCGGAGGCGGCCACCCACGACGGCGCGCGGTGCGGTGGTGCGAGGTAGAGCGCGTCGTAGGGGACGTCCTCGGGGGCGCCCCCGGCCGTCGTGCGCAGGGTGCGGGCGCCGGGGTCCACCGACTCCAGCCGGACCCCGGTGCGCACTCGGACGCCGAGGCCCGCCGCAGCCTCCCGGAGCAGGCGGTCCGCCTGCTCCTGCGGTGCCAGCGCGTCCCCTTCGAGGAGGAGGTCGACTCCGATCCGGTCGAGCACGCCGGTGCGCCGCCAGTGGTCGGCCGCGAGGAACAACGGCTTGAGCCCCACCGGCGCACACGGCACGTGCCGGTCGGCGATCGCGAAGACCGCCCGGCCCTCGCGCAGCCCGGCGAGCATCGACCAGGTCCTGACCGCCTGGTCCGGCAGGTAGCTGGTCGCGGCGTGGGGCGTCGTCGTCGCCGCGCGGGAGCCCGGGATCGCGTCCCAGTCCACCTCCGAGCCCGGGCACACGGCGAGGTCGGCGCAGGTGAGCTCCTCGCCACCGGCGAGCCGGACCGCGGACCGCTCCGGGTCGACCGCGACCACGCGGTCCCGGTACCAGCGCACCCCCTCGGGGACGACGTCGCCCTGCGGCCGGCGCAGGTCCTCCAGCCTCGCCATGCCCCCGGCGACGTACGACAGCAGGGGGCGGTAGTGGTGCGTCTCGTTCGGGTCGACGAGGGCGACGTCGCGGCAGCCGTCGCGCACGAGGCGGGCGGCGAGCGAGATCCCGGCGTTCCCTCCGCCGACGACGACGACGTCGTGGTGCTGGTCGGTCATGGCTCGGCTCCTGTCGTGGCGGCGAGGACCAGGTCACGCTAGGAGCGGCGTCGGCGGTCCGCGCGCGGGGCCCGGCCCGCCGCCAGCGCGCTCACAGGCTCGCCCCGGATCGCGTCCTCGACCGATGCCGTCGCGGTGCCGGGACCTCCGCCCCGCGCCGTCGGCAGGACGGCGGACCACGCTGGGGGGATGAGCGAGCGACTCGGCTCCCTCGAGGAGCGGATGGACGCCTGGACGGTGCTGCACCCGCACGCCCCGGGCATGCGCGAGGCACTCGCGGGCCCGCTCCTGCTGTGGCGGCTCGGGCTCGGCCGCCTCGTCTCCCGCAGGGCGATCCGGGGCGGGCGGCTGGTGGCGCTGACCGTCACGGGCCGCACGACGGGCGCGCCGCGGCACCTGCCCGTGGCCGTCCACGAGATCGGCGGCCGCACGTACCTGTGGTGCCCGTACGGCAGGCGCGCCCGGTGGTTCCGCAACCTCGAGGCGAACCCGGTCGTCACCGTCCAGTCCCACACCGGGCGCCGGACGCTGCGCGCCGTCCCGCTCAGCGACCTGGACGAGGTGCACGAGGTCGTCGCGGACCTGCGGCAGTTCGACGCCGTCTTCCTCCGCAGCTACCTCGACTCCGAGGGCGTCCCGGACACCGACGAGGGCATCGCCGCGAACGCGGACCGGCTGCACCTGCGCCGCCTGGAGCCGACGGCCGAGCCCGGCCCGCCGGG
>JACIXM010000495.1 GCA_014360395.1 Actinotalea sp. | reverse complement strand
ACCGCGTACCCGTCCGGCACCGGGGGACGGGCGGTGAGCATGAGCTGCTGCAGGGCGCCGGCGAGGCGGGCGTCCTCCGCGGCGCGGCGCACGAGGACGTCCCCGACCGTGGTCGCCAGGCGCTCCGCCGCCTCCACCTCGACCGCGTCGAACGGGGTCGACGTCCCCCGGACCAGCTCGACGTAGGTGTCGAACGACGCCCGCGGGGTCAGGCGCAGGCCGGCGGGTGTCACCTCCAGGCCCTTCTCCTGAGGGTCGCCCGCCCACCGCACCTCGGCGAGCACCTCCGGCTTGAACCAGACGAGAGCGTCCCCGGCGCTGCCGGACTGCACCGGCAGGGCCAGCACGCCGCTCGCCGTCGGGGCGAGGCGGGTGGCGAGGGCGGCGTCGTCGGCGGCGTCCGGGGCGTCCCGGCCGTCGACGTCCAGGAGCGTGCGGACCGACGCGGTGGCCACGGGGGCGCGGTGGGCGGTCGGCCAGAGGCGCCCCAGCAGGGCGCGGGCGTCGGCGGCCTCGGGCACGGTACCGACGGACGCGGTGCGGCCGTTGAGCCGCACCATCGCCCCCGTCGCGCCCTCGACCAGCTCCAGCAGCAGGCCGTCACGGGTCAGCGCGGTCAGCGGCTCCCGGTCGTGGGTCGTCACGAGCGCGGCGAGGTTGCCCGCGGTCGCGCCCACCCCGAGGGAGCCGAGGTAGCGGCGTCGGTGCTCGTCGCCCTCGAGCAGGACCGAGGCGGTGCGCCCGAGGAACTCCGCCGCGCCCCGCTCGGCCTGGGTCGGGTAGTGCGGGCCGGAGTAGTGGTGGCAGGCGATCAGGCCCCACAGGCGGCCGTGCGTGACGAGGGAGACGGACATCGACGCCGCGACGCCCATGTTCGCCAGGTACTGCAGGTGCACCGGCGACACGCTGCGCAGGGCGGACGCGGACAGGTCCAGGGGCGCGCCGGTCTCGGGGTGGAACGACGGCACGAGCGGGCTCGGCGTGTACCCGGCGTCGGGGATCGAGCGCAGCCAGTGCGCCGTGTACAGGGCCCTGGCCTGGGCGGGGATGTCCGAGGCGGGGAACCGCAGCCCGAGGTAGGAGTCGAGCCCGAGGTCCGCCCGGGCGTCCTCGGCGACGACGGTCCCGTGCCAGTGCTCGTCGAACCGGTAGACCATGACGCGGTCGAAGCCCGTGAGCGCCCGGACCTCCTGGGCGATGGTGCGCGTCAGGGCCGGTCCCGTCCCGGCGTCCTGCAGCGCCCGGAGGGAGGCGCGGGCGCGGACCGCCACCTCCTCGGGCTCCGGCGCGGGCGGCTCGAGCTCCACGACGACCAGGCCGTCCGCCTCGTGCGCGAGGGCGTCGAAGGTCCGGCGCACACCGCCGACGACCACCTGCAGGCGGTGCGGCTCGGCCGGGTCCAGGGAGTGCAGCCCGTCGGTCGGCCAGCTCTGGCCGAACAGGTCCGGCAGCCGCGTGCCGAGCAGCTCCTCGGGCGTGCGGTCCAGGTGGGTGCGGACGCTCGCGGACGCGACGACGACGGCGAGCGTGCCGGCGTCCGCGGCCAGGAGCACCCCGTGCGGCTGCACCGAGCCCGGGATCCGGATCGGCTCGTCGGCGCAGTCCTCGACGAGCGCGTCGATGTCGGGCTGGGTACGGGTCACGCGGAGGTCCCCCCGGGGCAGAGGCGGCACAGGGCCGAGCGGGCGTCGGACGGGTGCTGCGGGTCAGGTGCAGGTCGTGCGGCGTCCGCCGGGGGTCCTGGCACCGTCATGCGGACGTCGCCAGCTCCTGCCGGAACCACGACACCGTACGCGCCAACCCCGCCTGCCAGTCCACCTCGGGGCGCCACCCCAGCAGCTCCTGCGCCCGGGTGGTGTCCGGCCGCCGGACCGTCGGGTCGTCCACCGGTCGCTCGACGAACTCGATCCGTGAGCGCGAACCGGTGGCCGCGACGACGTCCTGCGCGATCTCCAGGACGGTCCGCTCCGACGGGTTGCCGAGGTTCACCGGCCCCGCCGCGTCGCTCGCGGCGAGGGCGAGGATGCCGCGCACGAGGTCGTCGACGTAGCACACGGAGCGGGTCTGGCTGCCGTCACCGGCCACCGTCAAGGGCTCGCCGGCGAGGGCCTGCCGGATGAACGTCGGGATCGCTCGGCCGTCATGCGGGCGCATCCGGGGGCCGTAGGTGTTGAAGATCCGCACGATCGCGGTGTCGACGCCGTGCGTGGTCCGGTACGCCGTCGTCAGCGCCTCGGCGTAGCGCTTGGCCTCGTCGTAGACGCCCCGCGGTCCGATGGGGTTGACGTGGCCCCAGTAGTCCTCCCGCTGCGGGTGCTCCTGCGGGTCGCCGTAGACCTCCGAGGTCGAGGCGATGAGGAACCGCGCGCCCTTCTCCTTGGCCAGGCCGAGGGCGTGGCCGGTCCCGATGGAGCCCACCTTGAGGGTGTGGATCGGCAGCTGCAGGTAGTCCACCGGGGACGCGGGAGAGGCGAAGTGCAGGACCAGGTCGACGTCCCCGGGGACGTGGACGAAGTCGGTGACGTCGCACCGGACGAGCTGGAAGCGCTCCTCACCCATCAGGTGGGCCACGTTCGCCGGGGAGCCGGTGAGGAAGTTGTCCAGGCACACGACCTCCCACCCGCCGGCGAGCAGCTCGGTGCACAGGTGGCTGCCCAGGAAGCCGGCGCCCCCGGTGACGACGGCGCGGCCCGGTCCGGTGGCCCGACGGGTGCTCTCGATGCTCCTCATGCGGCCTCTCCTCGGTTCGTGGGCCCGGTGGTCACCGGTGGGGACGGACGGGTGCGCGGCCCGGGGCCGCCACGACGGTCAGGGGGCGCAGCGGTCGGGACGTCCGCACGGGACAGCAGCGCGAGGTCCGCGAGCACGTGCGGCGGCAGGGGCCGGCGCTGCCGCAGGGCGCGCGGCAGGTCCCGGAGGGCGTCCACCGCACCGCGTCGTCGCGCCGCCGTCATCCCGTCCGGTCCGGGCGCCGCACCGCCGACGACGGCGTCCCGCCAGCGGTCCCGGACGTCCGGCCACGGCAGGCGCAGGGCCGCGCTGAGCAGCGCCGAGCGGGTCACCGCACGCACGCGTGCCGCGGGGGAGTGGCGCCGGGGCGAGGGGTGGTGGTGCACGACCGCCTCGGGCACGAAGGCGAGGGCACAGCCGGCCGCCGTGAGGTCCCAGGCGACGCGCTCCTCCTCACCGGGGAAGCGCACGACGTCGTCGAACCCTCCGACGGCCAGGAACGCGTCGCGGCGGACCAGCGCGGCGCAGGCCATGAACCCGAGCACCCGCGGGCCGGGCAGCGGGCCGTCGGCCACCAGGGGCGAGGTCGCGAGGACGTCGCCGAAGGGGTCCGGGCGCTCGTCCGGGCCGACGAGCACGCGGGCGTTGACCACGGCGACGGAGCGGTGCTGTGCGAGGGCGTCGGCGGCGGTGCGCAGGGAGCCCGGTGCCCACCACGAGTCGTCGTCGGCGAACGCGACGTAGGGCGTGCGGGCGCGGCGGACGCCGACGGTGCGAGCCGCGGCGCCGATGTTGCGGGGCAGCTCGACGACGTCGACGTGGGGGTGGGCCGCCCGGACGGCCGCCGGCGTGCCGTCGGTCGAGCCGTTGTCGACGAGGACGACGGGGGCGCGGTGCCGCCCGAGCGTCACGAGCAGCTCGTCGCGGCGGTTCCTGCTGGCCACGACGACGCTCACCCGGGGGTCCTCGGGCGCACCCGGGGCCTCCTCCGGTGCGGTCGCCATGCCCCAGTCCTACCCGCGAGGCGGCGGTCCGGCCCGTCGATCAAGAGCCCGGCCGCCGGGACGTCCCGGGGCGGTCCACGGGCCCGGCGGTGCGGTGGGTGGAATAGCTCCCCGCCGCCGACGCGTTCGTACCGGTCGTGAGCAGCGACGACATGACCGCCCCCGCCCCCGCCGCCACCGCACCGGACGCCCCGGGCCTCCAGCTGGGCCTGAACACGTTCGGCGATGTGACGCTGGACGCGACCGGCGCCCTCCAGCACCCCGCCGTGAGCCTGCGCGAGGTCCTCGAGCAGGGCGTCGTCGCGGACCAGGCCGGTGTGGACGTCCTGGGCATCGGCGAGCACCACCGGGACGACTTCGCCGTCACGGCACCGGACGTCGTCCTCGCCGCGATCGCCGGCCGCACCCGGCGGCTGCGGCTCTCCTCGGCGGTGACCGTGCTCTCCAGCGACGACCCGGTGCGCGTCTACCAGCGCTTCGCGACGCTCGACGGGCTCTCCGGCGGCCGCGCCGAGGTGATCCTGGGACGCGGCTCCTTCACGGAGTCCTTCCCGCTGTTCGGCTACGACCTGTCCCAGTACGAGCTCCTCTTCGCCGAGAAGCTCGACCTCTTCAGCCACCTGCTGGCCGAGGAGCCGGTGTCCTGGACCGGCCGGACCCGGGCGCCGCTGGCCGGCATCCAGGTCCACCCGCGCACCGAGTCCGGCCGGCTGACGACGTGGATCGGCGTGGGCGGCAACCCCGAGTCGGTGGTGCGCGCCGCGCAGTACCGGATGCCGCTCATGATGGCGATCATCGGTGGCCCGGCGGACCGGTTCGTGCCGCTGGCCGACCTGTACCGCCGTGCCCTGACCGAGCTGGGGGTGGGGGACCTGCCGATCGGCGTGCACTCGCCCGGTCACGTCGCGGACACCGACGAGCAGGCCCGCGAGGAGCTGTGGCCGCACTACGAGGCGATGTACTCGCGGATCGGCCGGGAGCGCGGCTGGGGCCCGACCACCAGGGCGCAGTTCGAGGCCGAGGCCGCCGGCGGCGCCCTCTACGTCGGCTCGCCCGAGACCGTCGCGCGGAAGATCGCCGACACGGTCCGTGCCCTCGGGATCCGCCGGTTCGACCTCAAGTACGCCACCGGCCCCATGCCGCACGGGCAGCTGGTCCGCAGCATCGAGCTGTACGGCACCCGCGTCGGGCCCCTCGTGCGGGACATGCTGGCCTGAGCCGCGCGCCGTCGTCGGCGGCGTCCCTCACCGTGCGGGCCAGGACCACCTCACCGCGCGGCTGTCGCGGGCTCGACCTACCGTCGAGCCATGACGCACTCACCGGACCCCGCCGACCCGGACCCCGCCCAGACCCCGGGCCTGGAGCCGGGAGGCGGCGTCGCGCCCGGGGACACCCCGCCCGGCGAGGCGAGCACGACCCCCGGCACCACCCAGCACCAGCCCGACCTGCCCAGCGAGCGCACGAACAAGGTCGTCTACGGCGTGATCCTCGTGGCGACGGTGCTGGCGGTGCTCTTCTTCGTCGGCTACGCGGTCGGCCTGTTCGGCTGACCACGGTGACGGCCGCACAGCGGCGACCGCCCTGGTCAGCGCCCGGGTCGGGACCGGGCGGCGGCCCGTCGTCCGGTTGCGGCGCGCCGGGCAGTCCCTAGCATCACTGGCA
>JACIXM010000494.1 GCA_014360395.1 Actinotalea sp. | reverse complement strand
GACCCGCCGGTCGCCTCCCGGACCAGGCGGCACCACCGCTGGACCTCGTGCTCGTCCCCCTCCCACGCCGGCCCGCCCGGGAAGCCCGTGCACGCGAACCCCACCAGCCGCCGGGGGCCGGTCGCGGCCAGCACGCGGTGGCTCTGCGGTCCCCGGCCGTGCAGGTTCACGGCCACGTCGGGCGGCCCACCGAGGACCTCCTCGACGAGGGCCGTGTCGAGGGGCTCCAGCGCGCGTACCCCGGAGGCGGGCAGGACCGCGTCGACGACGCCGAGGTCGCGCAACCATCCCCCCGGGCCCGCCGGCGCCGCGAGGACGAGCCGGTGCCCCGGGTGGGCGCGCCGCAGGCCCCGCAGCGCCGGGACGCCGGTCAGCGCGTCACCGAGGCCGAGCGCACGCAGCGCCAGGACGGCCGGGGCACCCTTCACCTGCGACGGGACCGCCGCGCGCCCCGGCCCGACGCCGCTCACGGCCAGGACGACTCACCGGAGGCCATGACGAGCATCTCCCGGATCTCCGATCCCACCGGCTGCTGGAGCGCCGTGATCACGGTCGCCGCCGTGTGGCGCGGGTCGTTGAGGTCCGCGTCGGGGCCGGGCTTGTACTGCTCGGTGCGCCCGTCGAAGAAGGCCGTGCGCATGCCGCCGGGGATGAGCAGCGTGACGCCGACGCGGCCCGCGTACTCCGCGGCCAGGGCGTGGGTGAACCCGCGGACGCCGAACTTCGACGCGCTGTACGCGGTGGCGTCGGACATGCCGCGCAGCGACAGCGTCGAGCCGACGGTGACGACGGTCCCGTGGACCTTCTCCAGGTGCGGCAGGGCGGCACGCACGACCGCGACGGTCCCGAAGAGGTTGACGCGCACGACCTTCTCCCAGGTCTCCGGGTCGATCTCCGTGAGCGGGCCGCACGCGTCGGTGCCGGCGGCGGTGACCACCGAGTCGGGCGGGCCGACGTCCTGGACCAGGCGTGCCACCGCGTCGGCCGCGGCGGTCGAGTCGGCCAGGTCCACCTCGACGTGGGCGACGCCGTCCCGCGGCGGGGCGACGCGGTCGAGCACGACGGGGGTGCCGCCGGCAGCGAGGACGGCGTCGACGACGGCGGCGCCCAGGCCGCTCGCTCCGCCGGTCACGTACACGGTGCCGACGCGGCGGGGGGTGGGCAGGCCCGGCTGGGCGGTGGTGCTGGAGGTCACGAGGGTCCTTCCGGCTGGTGGTGGGGCTGGTGGGTGGTGCGGGTCGGGTCTCAGGCGGTCAGGGAGCGGGCGAGGATCGACGTCGTCGACCGACCGCCCAGGTAGGGCAGGAGCACGACGCGGCCACCGTGGCGGCGCACGACGGCGGCCTCGGGCAGCTCGGCCTCGCCGTAGTCGCCGCCCTTGGCCCAGACGTCGGGGCGCAGCTGCTCGAGCGCGGCGCGCGGGTCGTCCTCGTCGAAGACGACGACGGCGTCCACCGCGTCGAGCGCCTCGAGCACGCGGGCCCGGTCGTGGGCGGTGACGACGGGCCGGGACGGTCCCTTGAGGCGGCGGACCGAGGCGTCGGAGTTGACGAGCACGACGAGGACGTCGCCGAGCCGTCGGGCGGCCTGGAGCGTCGCGACGTGGCCGGCGTGGACGATGTCGAAGCACCCGCCGGTCGCGACCAGGCGCCGTCCGCCCGCGCGCAGACGGGCGGCCAGGGCCGCGAGGTCCTCCCCGTCGCCCGCGACCGGGCGCAGGGCCGGCACCTCGTCGGCCGGCGCGTCGGGGTGCTCGGCCGTCGCGGCACCCAGGGCCGCGCCGGTCGCCCCCTCCGCGTCGCTCCGGCGGCGGTAGCCCTCGGCCCCGCCGTCGGCGACCCAGCCCGACGCGTCGGCGACGGCCGCCGCGACGGCGTCGGCGACGGAGCCGCCCCGGGCGAGGGCGACGGCCGCCGTGGCGGCGAAGCGATCGCCGGCGCCGCACGGGTCCCCGCCGCTCACGGTCGGCGCCGGGACGAACAGCGGCTCCGTGCCCGAGCTCGCGACGAACGCCCCGGTGGAGCCGGCGGTCACGCAGACCGCCGCCGCACCCCACCGCGCGCGCAGCCGGGCGGCCAGGACGTCCTCCGTCTCCAGGGACGCGGCGTCGGGCAGGTCGGCGACGGCGGAGCGGGCCTCCGCAGCGTTCGGCGTCACCAGGGCCGCCCCGGGCACCGGATCCCCGCCCCGGGGGTGGGGGTCCCACAGCACCGGGCGGTGTCGTGCCGCCTCGGCCAGCAGCCGCCGGACGACGGCGTCGCGCGTCGTGCCCGCGCCGTAGTCGGAGACGAGCACGACGTCGGCCGCACCCAGCAGCTCGCGCAGGCGCTGCACCGGTACCTCGGTCGGTGCACCGGGGCCGCCGTCGTCGACGCGGACGAGCGACTGCCCGGCGCTGCGGATGCGGGTCTTGCGCCGGGTCGCCCCCTCGTGGCCCAGGGCCAGGACGTCCATCCGGGCGGTGAGGTGCTCGCGCAGGTCGCGGCCGCCGTCGTCGTCGGCCAGGGGCGCGACGAGGGTGACGCGGGCGCCCGAGGTCGCCACGAGCAGCGCCGTCAGGCCCGCGCCGCCGGGGCTGGTGCGGCACGCGGTGACGTCGAGCACGGGGACCGGGGCGTCCGGGCACAGGCGCTCGGTCCGGCCGTCGACGTCCTGGTCGAGGACCACGTCCCCGACGACGACGACGTGCGGGCGCCGGTCCCCGTCCACGGGACCGGGACCGGACCCCGGAGAGGGCCGCGGGGTGACCGTGCTCATGCCGTCCTCCGCACCGGGCCGGCGGGCCGCAGGCCGGGCCGGGACCGCTCGGCGAGCGCGGCGACCCGGGCGTCGACGGCGGCGCACACGCCGTGGACGGCCACGAGGTGCACCGCCTGGACGGCGGCCGTCGACGGGGCCGGGACGGCGATCGCGTCGTCGCACAGGCGGGTCAGGGGGTTCGGGCCGCTGCCCGTGAGGCCCCAGACCGTCACACCGGCCTCGCGGGCCCGCTCGGCGGCGCGCAGCACGTTGGGGCTCCTGCCGGAGGTGGACAGCAGCACGAGCACGTCGCCGGGTCTGCCGTGCGCCTGCACCTGCCGGGCGAACATCTCCTCGGCGCCGTAGTCGTTGACGATCGCCGTCAGGCTCGACGTCTCCGCGGACAGCGCGATCGCGCTGAGCGGGCGGCGCTCGGCGAGGAAGCGGCCGACGAGCTCGGCCGTGAGGTGCTGCGCCTCGGCGGCGCTGCCCCCGTTGCCGGCGGCGAGCAGACGCCCGCCGTCCCAGAGCACGTCGGCGAGGTGGGTGCCCCACGCCTCGACGACGTCCGACTGCTCGCGCAGTGCCGCGAGGGCGCCCGCCAGCTCGTCCGTGTGGTCCTCGATCCAGCTGGTCATACGGCCCTCACCCCCACCACGTCGGTCCGGTCGCTGCCGGTGCTGCGTCTGCTCGTGCTGCGTGTGCCCGTGCCGCGTGTGCCCGTGCCGCGTCCGGCCGCGGCGGGTCCGTGCCGACGCCCGCCTGCCTCGAGCACCTCGCGGTACACCGCCTCGGTGTCCCGGGCGACGCAGTCCCAGCCGTACAGCTCCACCGCGCGCCGGCGGGCGGCGGCGCCCATGCGGCGCCGGGCCGCCGGGTCGTCGAGGAGCTCCCGCAGGGCCCGCGCCAGCGCGTCGGGGTCGCGCGGCGGGACGAGCAGCCCCGTGACGCCGTGCTGGACGCTGTCCAGCAGCCCGCCGACGGCGGTCCCCACCAGCGGACGGCCGCACGCCGCGGCCTCGAGCGGCACGATCCCGAACGGCTCGTACCAGGGCGTCGCGACGACGACGTCGGCGCTGCGGATGAGCGCCGGGACGTCCTCGCGCGCGACGCTGCCCACGAACCGGACCCGGTCGCGCACGCCCAGCCGGTCCGCGAGCGCGGCCAGCCGGCGGGCCTCGGGGTCGTCGTCCACCTCGTCGGCCGCCGGTCCGCCGGCGATGACGAGCTCGGCGTCGGGCAGGGCCGGCAGCGCCTCCACGACCGTGCCGACGCCCTTGCGCTCGACGAGCCGCCCGAGGCACAGCAGGCGGTACGGGGGCCGCGGTCCGTCGTCGGTCGCGGCCGCCCGGGCCCGCTCGGTGCGGCGCGGGTCGGCGGGCAGGAACAGGTCCCGGTCCACACCGCACGGCACGACGGTGATGCGCTCGGCCGGGATGCCCAGGCGACGCAGCTCGCCCACCTCGTCGGTGCAGGTCGCGACGACGAGGTCGACGGAGCGGCCCAGGGTCGCCTCGGTCTCGACGCGCCCGGGCGGGGAGGTGTCGGCCGCGCCCTGGTGGCGGCGCTTGACCGAGCCGAGCGCGTGGAAGGTCTGCACGACCGGGACGGCGTGCGGCATCGAGCGCGCCGCCTGGAGCGCGGCGAGGCCGGACATCCAGAAGTGCGCGTGGACGAGGTCCGGGGCGCCGTGCCGCTCCCAGTCGGCGGCGAGCCAGCGGCCGAAGTCGGCCATCCACGGCAGCAGGTCGTCCTTGGGGACGTGCTCGGCGGGGCCGGCCGGCACGTGGACGACCTGGACACCGCCGGGCATGGTGACGCGCTCGGGCAGGTCGGCGTCGTCGCGACGGGTGTAGACGACGACGCCGTGCCCGCGCGCGGTGAGCTCGCCCGCGAGGGCCGCCACGTGCACGTTCTGGCCGCCGGCGTCGACCCCGCCGAGGGTCGCGAGCGGACTCGCGTGCTCCGAGACGAAAGCGATCCTCATCGCGTGACCTCCTTCAGCAGGGACTGCCAGTCGGCGAGGAACCGCTCCAGGCCGTAGTGGGCGAGCACGTGCTCGCGGGCCGCCATGCCGCGCTCCCGCGCCTCGGCCGCGTCGTTCACCCAGCGACGACCGGCGGCGACGAGCGCGTCGACGTCGTTGCTCACCAGGCCCGCCGACGGCGGGACGGCGGCCGGCGCCTCCGTGGTGGACAGCGCCAGGACGGGCAGCCCGACGGCCATCGCCTCGAGCAGCGACAGACCGAGGCTGGTCCACCGGTAGGGGTGCAGGTAGACGCGGTCGCGACCGAGCAGGTCGTGCATCGCCGCCTGGGGGACGTCGTCGTGGGTCACGAGGTCCGGGCCCGGGCGGCGCCCACCCCTGCGCCGGCCGGCGCCACGGCGTCGGGCGGCGCGCTCGTCGGTCCCGGGAGCGCCGCCGTCGTCGTGACCCCAGCGCCGCGCGGCCTCCTCGAGGGCGGCCATGCCCATCCCGTAGACGTCGACGGGCAGGCGGGTCGCGACGTCGAGGAGGATGTCCGTCCCCGCGACGCGCCACCGGCGCACCGGCTCGTTGACCACGACCCCGAGTCGCGCGCGCTCCCCGGTCCAGCGGTACCCGGGATCGACGATCCCGTGGTCGACGACGGTGGTCGGCGCGACCCCGCAGTCCCACATGAGCCGGTTGAACGCGGTGACGTGCGCCACGGGCACGTCCCGGCGCTCGGCGAGGGGGTGCCGCGTCCGGGCGGCATGCTCGGGCGGCGCGTTGTGCTCGACGTAGACGGCGGGCAGGTCGACGCCGGGCCGACGGCCGGTCCAGCGCTCCGTGAGCTCGAGGTCCTCGGGCCGCTGGAGGACGACGAGGTCGACCTCCTGCGTCCCCAGCTGCTCCGGTGTCACCTCCCGCGCGCTCGCCGGCCAGTCCCAGGTGCGCGCGCGGCCGCGGCCCTCGGGGCCCCGGTCCGGCACGACGGGCAGGAGGTACTCGTCGGGGCCCTGGACGAACGACGTGGTCCAGGAGCCGTGGACGTGCCACACGAGGATCCTCATGCGCCCACCTCCACCGCCGCCGGCACCGGACGGCCGCCGGGACCACCCTGCTCCCCCTGGGTCAGCCGTCCGACCGCGTCGACGACGTCGGCCGGTGCGACGGACGTGAGGCAGGGGTGGCCCGGGACCGGGCACTCCCGCGCCCGGGTCCCGCGGCACGGCGCGGCCTGGTCCCCCAGGAGCACGGTCGGCACGCCCCAGG
>JACIXM010000493.1 GCA_014360395.1 Actinotalea sp. | reverse complement strand
GCCTGTTCGGCTGACCACGGTGACGGCCGCACAGCGGCGACCGCTCTGGTCAGCGCCCGGGTCGGGACCGGGCGGCGGCCCGTCGTCCGGTTGCGGCGCGCCGGGCAGTCCCTAGCATCACTGGCACCCGAGGTCGTCCGGATCCCCCGTGCGCCCCGGTGCGACGACAGGAGGACCGGTGGCGACGCACGCGCCCGAGGACCCCGACGCCCGGCCGGGACTGCGCCGGCGCACGTCCTTCGGGGCGGTGCTCCTGGCCTTCCTCCTCGGGGTGGCGTTGACGGGCCTGGTGACCGTGGTGCTCCTCGGCGTCGGGATCGCGACGGTCGGCGACGCGCAGGAGGCGCTCGGGGCGTCGCCGTCGCCGTCCCCGACCCCGACCGAGGCCCCGCGCAGCACCGGCGGGACCGCGTCCGGCTCCGTGCCGCAGGCCTGCGTCGAGTCGGCCGAGTACAACCAGGTCTTCACCGAGGCCCTCGACGAGATCGCCGTCGGGATCCGTGACCAGGACGCCCGGACCGTCCAGGAGGCCCTCAGCGCCGTGCAGAGCGCCACGCCCGGCTCGGAGGCCTCGTCCCAGGAGTGCCTCGACCTCGCGGAGCAGGACGCCTCCGGCGGTGCGGACGACGCTGCCGACGACGCGACGGACGACACGGACGACACCGACGACGACGCCACGGACGACTCGCCGGAGGAGACCCCGACGAGCACCCCGACGCCATGAGCGCGCCCACGGTCGAGGACGGGCGCGTCCGTCCGGTGGCGGAGGAGCGACGCAGCCTCGGCTCGCGGCTCTGGTACGGCTACGCGCGGGCCGTCGTCACGCTGCGCTGGTTCGTCATCGTCGGCTGGGTGGCCGCCCTCGTCGCCGCCAGCGTCTTCCTGCCCGCCCTGGGCACGACGGCCGACGACCTCGAGGCGCTCGGCGCCGAGGACGCGAGCTTCGAGGCCGAGCAGCGGTCCGCGGAGATCTTCGGCTTCCCGCTGCTCAGCCGGGTCGCCATGGTCCAGCGCGACGCCGAGGGCATGACGCCGCTGGCGCAGGCCGAGGCGGTCCTGCGCGGGATCGCGGTCAACCAGGGCGCGCACGACACCGAGCTGCTCGGCGCGATCCCCCTGCCCAACGTCACCGGCGCCTTCCCCGAGGCGGGGGAGGAGAACACGACGGTCGTCACGTTCCTGTTCGCCGACCCCACGCTGAGCTTCTTCCAGCAGACGGACATCGCCCAGCAGTTCGCCGAGGAGCAGCTCACCGACCCCGAGGACGCCTTCGTGGGCGTCACCGGCTCGATGCCCGCCCGGGCCGTCCAGGGGCGGGTCCTCAACGAGTACGTCCACGTGGTGGAGGCGGTCACGCTCCTCGCCGTGCTGAGCGTCGTCGCGATCACGTTCCGGTCGCTCGCAGCCCCGGCCGTGACGCTCGTGTCGGTGGGGACCGCCGTCGGCGTGACGCTCGGGGTCTCGGGCGCCGCCGCCGAGGCGCTGGACATCGCCGTGCCGGCGGACCTGCGGCCGCTCATCATCGCCCTGCTGCTGGGCATCGTGACCGACTACTGCATCTTCTACCTGTCCGGCCTGCGCAACCGGCTGGCCGAGGGCCACGACCGTCTCGAGGCCGCCCGTCTGGCCACCGCCTCGTTCACCCCCATCGTCACCGTCGCGGGCGTCACGGTCGCGGCCGGGACGGCCTCCCTGGTCGTGGCCGGCTCGTCGCTGTTCCGCGGATTCGGCCCGGCGCTGGCGGTCACCGTGCTGACGGGCGTCGTCGTCGCGACCACCCTGGTCCCCGCGATCATGGCGGTCCTCGGGCAGAAGGCGTTCTGGCCCAGCGACACCCGTCGCGCCGTCGAGCGCGAGGCGGCCCGCCAGCGGGAGTCCCTGCTGACGCGGACGGTCACGACCCGGGGCTCGGCGCTCGTGGTCGCCGTGGTCTGCGTCGTGGGTCTGGGTGCCGCCGCGACCCAGGTCCGGCACCTGGACCTCGGTCTCGGCTTCGTCCAGTCCCTCCCGGGGGAGAGCGGCGTCTCCCGGGCCGCCGACGCGGCGAGCGCCGGGTTCGCCCCGGGCATCGTCTCGCCCACCGAGCTGCTCGTGGAGGGCGACGGCATCGGCGACGACGACGGCGTGGTCCGGCTCGGTGACGCGCTGCGGGAGCAGCCCGGCGTCGCGGGCGTCATCGGCCCCGGCGACGCGGCCGCGGCGGACGACCTCGGCGTCCTCGTGGCCGAGAGCGGGGACGCGGTCCGCTACCTCGTCGTGCTCGACAGCACCCCGCTGGAGGCGACCGCGATCGAGAACCTGGGGGCGCTGCGGGAGCGCCTGCCCGACCTCGCGGCGGAGGCGGGCCTGGAGGGCGCGACCCCCTACCTGGGTGGGGACACGGCGCTCGCGGCGAGCATCGTGGGCGCGACGACCGACGACCTGCTGCGCATCGGGCTGGCGGCGCTCGCGGTCAACCTGCTCATGCTCGTCATCTTCCTGCGGGCCTTCGTCGCGCCGCTGTACCTGCTCGCCTCCACGCTCCTCGCGCTCGGCGCGACCCTGGGGCTCGCCGTCCTCGTCTTCCAGGGCCTCCTCGGCCAGGACGGGCTGACGTTCTACGTCCCGTTCGCCGCCTCCGTGCTGCTCGTCTCGCTGGGCTCGGACTACAACATCTTCGCGGTGGGGCGGGTCTGGCAGCTCGCCCGCGGTCGCACCCTGCGCGAGGCGATGGCCATCGGCGTGCCGCAGTCGACCCGCGCGATCACCGCTGCGGGCCTGGCCCTGGCCGCGAGCTTCGGCCTGCTCGCCCTCGTCCCGCTCCAGCCGTTCCGGGAGCTCGGCTTCGTGCTCGGCGTCGGCATCCTCCTGGACATCTTCGTCGTCCGGGCGCTGCTGGTGCCCTCGCTGCTCACCCTGGTGGGTCCGCGCAGCGGCTGGCCCTCGCGCCGCCTGCACGCGCCCCGGCCCCAGCGGGCGGCGGCCTGAGCCGCGGACGTCACGCGCGCGTCGTCGGCTGCGGCACCACCGGGACGACCGCCCGGCCGGGCGTCGGCAGGTCGGTGCGGACCACGTCGTCCGCCTTGAGCCGGACGGTCTGGCTCGGACCCAGGACGACGACGTCGCCGTCGGCCTGCTCGACCTGGGCCGCGCCGGCGTCGGGACCCAGCGCCAGGACGAGGCGCCGACGGGCCGGGCGGTGCGAGGCGGAGGGCGCGTGGCCGCCGATGAGGTCCGTGATGTTCTGCGCGACGACCTGCGCGTGCGCGTGGGCGACGGTCGCGCGCTTGTCCTCGGGCATGTCGGTGATGTCCCCGACGGCGAAGAGGCGGTCCTCGCCGACGAGCGACAGGTGCCGGGTCACCCGGACCGTCCGGTCCCGGCGGCGCAGGGCGACCAGGTCGTCGTCGAGGTAGTCCGTCAGCGGCCGGGCGCCGTGGCAGCGGAACCACATCTGGGCTCCGACGTGCACCCCCGCGGCGGTCTCGGCGACGAACGGCCCGTACCGCCCCACCTCGTACGGCGGGGGTGCGACCAGCGGGGCCCCGGTCACCAGCTCCACGCCGCGGTCGGTGAGCTGGCGCACCACCGACTCCCGCAGCGCCGGCTCGACGTCATCGCCCGGCAGGACCTGGTCGGCCTGCTCCACGACGACGACCTGGAGGTCCTCGAACGCGTGGGCGAGCTCCCCGGCGAGCTCCAGGCCGACGGGTCCGCCGCCCTCCACCAGGACGCTGTCGCAGCGGCCGAGGTCGTCCCGCATGCGGGCCAGCGCCGCGACCGCGCCGTCGCGCGTGAGGTCCCCGGTCTTGGCCGGGAACGCGTAGCTCGTCCCCGTGGCGAGCACGACGAAGTCCGCCTCGAGGCGCTGGGTGGTCGACAGCAGGACGACACCGGGCGAGACGCTGCGGACCCAGTCGTGGACGACGCGGCCGTGCTCGAGCAGCCCGTCGTAGGACCGGAAGACCCGCTCCTCCCAGGCGGGGTCCACCGCCGCCCGCAGGGCGCCCACCGTGTGCACGAAGCCGTCGCGCGGCTCGACGAGGACGACGTCGGCGACGGCGTCGAGCTGCTGGGCGACCGCGCAGCCGCCGTACCCGCCTCCCACGACGACGACGCGCGCACCCACGGGTACCTCCTCCGCCGCCGCCCCGTCGCCGTCGACGGAGCGGTCCCGCCCCTGCCCGTCCATCGTCGTGCGTCCGGGTCCGCAGCGCTGGGGACGTACGGCCCGGGTGAGTCGACGCTCCCGCCCGGTCAGCCGGCGTCGTGCCCGTCGGTCGGCTGCTCGTCGCGCCGCGCCCCCACCCCGGGCAGGAGGTCCCCGGGCAGCTGCTCGGTCGGCACGACGACGACGTCCTGCACCTTCCAGTCCAGCGCGCACACCGCCTCGCGGGCCTCGCGCAGCTGCGCGAGCTCGGGCGGGATGCCGGCGACCGGGACGACGAACGCCTCCACGTGGAACACGTGCCCCTCGTCCCGCACCCGGGAACCGGCCTCCTGGACCCAGGGCAGCGCCCGGAGCTCCTCGTCGACCCGCCCCACGAGCGGGTGGACCTCGGAGCCGTCCACGGTGCGGGCGCGGGCGTCCATGAGCGCGGTGACGGCGGTCCGCACGTTGGTCACGCCGTCGTGCAGGATGCTGCCGGAGATGAAGAGCGCGGCCGCGGCGTCGGCCCACCACAGCCCCAGCCCGACGCCGAGGATGCCCACGATGCCGCCGGCGGCCGTCATCCAGTCGGCCTTGTTCATGTCGGCGTCGGCGTGCAGCACCCGGTCGTGCAGCTGCTCGGCCAGCGGCATCTTGGCCCGTCCCAGCAGCACCGGCGGGACGATCGTGTAGGCCAGCGCGGCGATCATGAGCCAGCCGGACCAGAGCTGCTGCCCCCCGATCTCGATGAGGCCGATCGGCGGGTGCTCCTGCTTGAGCAGCCCGGAGGCGCTGTCCCACACGAGGAACGTGCCCATGAAGACGAGCGACGTCCCCGCGACCAGGTGGCCCACCCCGATCGAGCGGTGGTGCCCGTACGGGTGGTCCGGCGAGGGGGGCTTGCGCGTCAGGTGCAGCGCGACGAGGAACGCCAGCGGCGGGATGAAGGAGAGCAGGTCCTCCGCCCACGCGGCCTTCATCGCCTGGGAGCTGCCCATCACGAGGTAGAGCAGGACCACGGCGGTGAGGAGGAAGCCGATCGTCAGCCACGCGAGCCGGACCGCCCTGCGCAGCGCCCGCTCCTGCTCCTCGGGCAGCTCGGTGTGGCCGAACCGGGTCCGCTGGCGGTGCGTCTCGGCGGCACGGCGCCCGCCGGCGTCCGCGCTGGTGGTCATCCCGCCACCTCCTGCTGGAGGAGGTAGCGCTCCAGCGCGACGAGGAACGCGTTCTCGCCCATCGGCGCCAGGACGACGTGCAGCTCCTCCGCGCCCGCCTCGTCCGGCACGCTCGCGTACGGCCGCGTGACGGCCGCCTGTGCCGACCAGGGCGTGCGGCCGGTGAAGCCGCCGATGACGACGTCGAGGCGGCCGGCCTCGAGATCGCCCACGAGCCGCTCCTCGCTGCCGGCCGCCCAGACCACCTCGGCGTCCACGGTCGCGGCGAAGCCGGTGAGCAGGTCCACCTCGACGCCGGTCGGCTGCAGCGGGTCGGCGTCGGCGCCCTCGGGCAGCTCCGTCCACGGGGGGTTCGGGACCACGCCGACGCGCAGGAACCCGCCCTCGACGCGGGTCAGCGTGCCCGCCGGGTCGGCGGGGAACTGGTCGGGCAGCAGGGCACAGCCGCCCGCTGTCGCGGCCAGGACGCACGCGAGCGCCGGTCCGACCACGGCCCGGAGGGTCCTCATGAGGCACAGTGAACTCCGCCGCGGCGATTCCGCATCCGGACGGCCCCCCGGCTCACGCCGAGATCGGACTTCCTGCCGGCTCGCCCGCCGGCAGAGCAGCAGGAGTCTCGCGCGGGCGGTCGGACTCGGTGCTGCGGGCGAGCCAGTCGACGAGCCCGCAGACCGCGTCGGTGCAGCCGCCGCAGCCGGTCGTCGCGCGGGTCCGGCGGGCCACCTCCTCCACGTCCCGGGCGCCGTCGTGCCAGCACGCGACGAGGTCGCCCTTGGTCACGCCGTTGCACCGGCAGACCGTCGCCCGGTCGGGCATGAGCGTGGGGGAGGGCTCGGCGGCGGGGGCCGCCGCCCCGCGCACCGGGGAGAGGAGGAGGTGCGCGGGGTCGGCGGGGACAGGGGTGCGGCGGGTGTAGGCGGTCGTGAGGTCGGCGGCCGTGCGGGGGTCGCCCACGCACGTCGCCCCGACGACGACGCCGTCGGCCACCACCACCTCGACGTGCCGCCCGGTCCGGGGGTCGGCCAGGCTCAGCGCACGACGCCCGACGGCGCCCCGGTCCGCCGGTCCGCCGGTGCGGTCCGGTCCGCACACGCCCATCGCCACGACGTCGAGCCCGTGCGCCTTGACCCGGACGAGGTCCGTGCCGCCGGTGGGCGGCGCGGTACCGGCGGTGTCGGCCCCGGCGCGGACGGTGGCGGCGACGCTCCCGGCCGGTGCGGACGCGCCCTCGGCCCCGGGCATCCGGAGGCGCGCGGCCAGCATGACCGCCAGCCGCCGCGCCTGGTCCCAGCCCTGCGCGATGAGCCCGGTGCCGCCCTCCGGCGGCTCGGCGCAGTCGCCGATCGCGTGCACGGCCGGGTCCGCCGTCGTCAGGTCCTCGCCGACGACGACGCCCCGGCGCACCTCGAGGCCGGCGGCGGCCGCGAGCCCCGTCTCGGCCACCGTGCCGGCCGTCATGACGAGCAGGTCCGCGAGCAGGACGGCGTCCGCGGGGTCGGGACGTGACCCGTCGGCCGGCCGGACGCGCAGGCCGGCGAGGCGGCCGTCGTGGTCGAGCAGGACGTCGTCGGCGAAGGTCGCGACACGGTGCGCGATGCCCAGGCGGTCCAGGCCGTGCCCGACCGCCGAGGCCGCGGCGCCGTCGAGCTGACGCTCCATGAGGTGCGGGCCGCCGTGGACGACGGTGACCTCGACCCCACGGCGCGCCAGGCCGCAGGCCGCCTCCAGGCCCAGCACCCCGCCGCCGAGGACGACGGCGCGGCGGGCGTTGAGGGTGGCGGCGACGATCTCCCGGGCGTCGTCGAGCGTGCGCAGGGCGTGGACACCGGCCGGCAGGGCGTCGTCGCGGGCGTGCGCCCGCCGGGCCGCGAGGCCGGGCAGGTCGGGGACCCGCGCGCGGGCGCCGGTGGCCAGCACGAGCGCGTCGTACCGGTGGGCGGAGCCGTCCTCGGCGTGGACGACGCGCGCCGCGCGGTCGATCCGCGCCGCCCCGACCCCGCGGCGGACCACGAGGCGGTCGTCCCGCGGCGCGGGGAGCGTGATCGACGCGAGCTCGACCTTGCCCGCGACGACGTCGCTGAGCAGCACCCGGTTGTACGGCTCGTGCTCCTCGGCGCCCAGGACGGTGACGGTGACCCCCGCGCCGCGGGGTCCCGCCGTCCGGTCGAGCAGGTCCTCGACGAACCGCGACCCGACCATGCCGTTGCCGACGACGACGACCTTCGTGGGGCTCATGGCGTGACCTCCTCGGGCAGGACGGGGACCGGGCGGCCGCGGACCGGGCCGTCCGGAACGACCGGTGCCGCGCGGACCTGGACCGCGCAGACCTTGAACTCGGGCATCCCGGAGACCGGGTCGGTCGCGTCGGTGGTGAGGCGGTTGGCGCTGCCCTCTCCGGACCAGTGGAAGGGCATGAAGACGGTGTCGGGCCGCGCCGTCGTCGTCACGTGCGCCACGGCGACCGCGGCGCCGCGCGCGGACGTCACCTCCAGCAGCTCGCCGTCGGCGACGCCGAGCCGGTCGGCGAGCAGCGGGTGCACCTCGGCGAACGGCTCCGGCTGAGCGGCGGCGAGCGCGGGCACCCGCCGGGTCTGGGCGCCGGACTGGTAGTGCTGCAGGACCCGGCCGGTCACGAGGTACACCGGGGCGTCGGGGCGCAGGTCGTCCGACGGCCCGCGGTGCTCGACGGGGACCATCCGGGCCCGGCCGTCCGGCGTCGGGAAGCCGTCGGCGAACAGGCGCGGCGTCCCGGGGTGGTCCGGCTCGCCGTCGGGCGTGGCCGGGACGGGCCAGAAGAGGCCCTCGCCCGCGGCCTCCGCCGCGTCGAGGCGCGCGTGGGACAGGCCGCTGTAGTCCGCGACGCCGCCGGCGCTGGCCCGGGCGAGCTCGTCGAACACCGCGGCCGGGTCCGTCGGGAAGCCGCGGGTGACGCCGAGCCGCGCGGCCAGGTCGTGCAGCACCTCCAGCTCCGAGCGCACCCCGGTCGGTGCGGCGGTGGCCCGCCGCCGGCGCAGCACCCGCCCCTCGAGCGACGTCATCGTGCCCTCCTCCTCGGCCCACTGGGTGACCGGGAGGACGACGTCGGCGAGCTCGGTCGTCTCCGAGGGGACGAGGTCGCACACGACGAGCAGGTCCAGCGCGGCGAGCCGCTCCCGCACGGCCTGGTTGTCGGGGGCGCTGACGACGAGGTTGCACCCGTGCACCAGCAGGGCGCGCGGGCCCGTGGGGGTCCCGCAGCGGCGGAGCAGCTCCACGGCCGGGACGCCGGGGCCCGGCAGGTCGTCCGGGTCCACGCCCCAGACCCGGGCGACGTGGGCCCGCGCCGCGGGGTCGTCCAGGCGCCGGTAGCCGGGGAGCTGGTCGGACTTCTGGCCGTGCTCGCGCCCGCCCTGGCCGTTGCCCTGGCCGGTGATCGCGCCGTACCCGCTGCCGACCCGACCGGGCAGGCCGAGGCTCAGCGCGAGGTTGATCGCCGCGGTGACGGTCGCGGTGCCCTGCGTGCTCTGCTCGGCGCCGCGACCGGTGAGGACGTAGGCGCCGGTCCCGCCGTGCACCGGGGCCGCCGCGGCGAGCAGGTGGGCGGCGCGCCGCAGGTCCTCGGCCGGCACGCCGCACACCCGCTCGGCGCGCTCGGGCCACCACGCGGCGACGCTGCGCCGGACCTCGTCCGCGCCCGACGTCCGGGCGGCCAGGTACGCGGTGTCCACGAGCCCCTCGGCCCACACGACGTGCGTGAGGGCGAGCAGGACGGCGAGGTCGGTGCCCGGCACGGCCTGCAGGTGCAGGCCTGCGCCGTCGTCGGCGAGCGCCGCGGTCGCGGAGTGCCGCGGGTCGACGACGACGACGCCCCCGGCCGCCCGCGCGGCGGCGAGGTGCTGGGACGACGGCGGCATCGTCTCGGCGAGGTTCGACCCCAGCAGCAGCACGGCCTGCGCGTCGCCGACGTCCGCCAGCGGGAACGGCAGGCCGCGGTCCACGCCGAACGCCCGGTTCGCGGCCGCGGCGGCGCTGGCCATGCAGAACCGCCCGTTGTAGTCGATGAACGGCGTGCGGAGCACGACGCGGGCGAACTTGCCGAGCGCGTACGCCTTCTCATTGGTCAGGCCGCCGCCGCCGAACACCGCCACCGCCTCGCGCCCGTGCTCCTGCTGGACGGCGCGGAGGCGGGCGGCGACCAGGTCGAGCGCCTCGTCCCAGCCCGCCGGGTGCAGCACGCCGTCGGCGCCGCGGACCAGCGGGGTGGTGAGCCGGTCCGGGGTGCGCAGGACCTCGGCGGAGGTCCAGCCCTTCTGGCACAGGCCGCCGCGGTTGGTGGGGAACTCCCGGGGCGCCACCGCGACCGGCAGGGGTGCCCCGGGCGCCGTCGGCGTCAGGGTCATGGCGCACTGCAGCGCGCAGTACGGGCAGTGGGTGCCGGTCCCCGTCATCAGATGCCCGCGGTCGTCAGGGCGGCTCCCCGGCGCAGGTAGAGCGCCCACGTGACGACCGCCATGACCGCGTACATCCCGATGAACGTCCACAGCGCCGGCTGCAGGCTCCCGGCGAGGTCGTTGGAGATCGCGAAGCCGCGCGGGATGAGGAACCCGCCGAACGCCCCCACGGCCCCGGCGATGCCGATGCAGCCGGCGGCCGCCTTGCGGCGACGGGCCGCGTCGTCGGCGTCGGTCGCGCCCACCTGGAAGATCGCCGGGATCATCCGGTAGACCGAGCCGTTGCCGACCCCGGTCGCGACGAAGAGCAGGAGGAAGGACAGCAGGAAGCCCCAGAAGCTCGCCGACCGGAGCGAGAGGATCGCCCCGAGCGTGCCGAGCGCCATGACGCCGAACGCGGCGATGGTGACGCGCGCCCCGCCGAGGCGGTCCGCGAGCATGCCGCCGGCGGGACGGGCGAGGGAGCCGACCAGGGCGCCGAGGAACGCGACGCTCAGGCCGACGGCCGGGAACTGGGTGTTCAGCAGCGTCGGGAAGGCGCCGGAGAACCCGATGAAGGACCCGAAGGTGCCGATGTAGATGAAGGACAGCAGCCAGGTGTGCCGGTGGCGGACCGCGGCGCCGAACGCCTTGTAGTCGCTCTTGGCGCCGGTGAGGTTGTCCATCCGGCGCCACGCCCACACGGCGGCGACGAGGACCAGCGGGATGAACATCAGTCCGGCGCGCTCCAGGTGCAGGCCGGCGCCGAGGACGATGACGATCGGCACGGCGAGCTGGACCGCGGCCGTGCCGATGTTGCCGCCGGCGGCGTTGAGGCCGAGCGCCTTGCCCTTCTCCCGCTCGGGGTAGAAGAACGAGATGTTCGCCATCGAGGAGGCGAAGTTGCCCCCGCCCAGCCCGGCGAGGGCCGCCACGACCATGAGCGTCGCGAACGACGTCTCCGGCCGCGTCACCACGAACGCCAGGGCGCCGGCGGGCAGCAGGAGCAGCAGCGCGGAGATGATCGTCCAGTTCCTGCCGCCGAACAGCGGGACCGCGAACGTGTACGGGATGCGCAGCGTCGCGCCGACGAGGCTCGGCAGGGCGATGAGCCAGAACTGCTGGTTCACCGTGAGCGTGAAGCCGACCGACGCGAGCTGCGGGACGACGATGCTCCACGACGCCCACATCGCGAACCCGAGGAACTCCGCGAAGATCGACGGGGAGAGGTTGCGCCGGGCGGTGCGGCGGCCGCCGTTCTCCCAGAAGTGCGGGTCCTCCGGCTCCCAGTGGTCGATCCAGCGCCCGCGGCGGCGGTGCACGACGGGGGCGTCCGGGGTCGTCGTCGTCCCGGGCGGACCCGGGGCGACCGTCGGGGCGTCGGTGGGGCCGGGTGGGGTGGCGAGCGTCGGAGCGGACATGGCGTCCTCCTGCGTCGGCGGGCTGAGGCCGGCCGGGGAGCCGACCGTGCCGCCGACGGTAGGAAGTCGCTGTTCGGTCGCGGTTCCGGGGGTGTTTCGCCGCGGGAACGGTCACCGCACAGGGCACCCCCGACCTCTGTGAGACCGGCCCCTGTGAGACCGGCCCCGGGCGCCGGGGGACCGCTCAGCCGCGCAGCTGGGCGCGCAGGGTGGCGGGGTCCGTGGCCGGGCGCTCGCAGACGAACCCGCGGCACACGTACGCCGCCGGGCCGCCGTCGACGAGCGGCCGGTCGGCCAGCAGCGCCACCACGCCGGGGTCCGTCCCCGGCTCCCCGCCGACGACGACGGCGCCCGGTGCGCCCGAGCGGCGCGCCTCCGCCAGCAGGGCCCGCGTCCGCTCGTCGTCGGCCGGTCCGACGACGGCGACCTCGCGGGGCCCGTCCAGCAGCGCCTCGGCGACGGCGAGCGCCCAGCCGGCCGCGCGCGGGACGCGGGCGCCGACGGCGGCGGGCTCGGCCAGCGCCGCCTCGGCTGCGGCACGGTGCTCGCCGGAGCCGGTGAGCGCCGCGGAGGTGAGCAGGGCGCCCGCGGCGGCGGACTGGCCCGCCGGGGTGGGGCCGTCGCCGATGTCGCGGGGCCGGCGGATGTGCGCCAGGACGTCGTCGGTCTCGTCCTCGGCCGTGTCGAACAACCCGCCGGAGCCGTCGGCGAATCGCGCCAGGACGGAGCCCAGGAGCGCCTGCGCGGGGCCGGCCCAGGCCGTCTCGCCGGTGACCTGCGTGAGGGTGAGCAGACCGTCGGCGACGTGCGCGTAGTCCTCCAGCACGCCGGGCGCGGTGCCGACGACGCCGTCCCGCGAGGTCCGGGCCAGGCGGGCGTGCGGGCCGGCCACGACGTGCAGGTCCAGGAGCAGGCGAGCCGCGTCCCGGGCGGCGTCGACCCAGTCGGGCCGGTCGAGCAGGGCGCCCGCCTCCGCCAGCGCCGCGATCGTCAGGCCGTTCCAGCCGGCGACCACCTTGTCGTCGCGGCCGGGGCGGTGCCGGCGGGCCCGGGCGACGAGCAGCCGCTCGCGCACCGAGTGCCAGCGGTGCTCCTCCTGGGCCGGGACGTCGGTGCGCAGCTGGAGGACGGAGGCGCCGTGCTCGAACGTGCCGGCGGCGGTGACGCCGAGGAGGTCGGATGCCCAGGCGCCGTCGTCGTCGCCGAGCACCTCGGTGAGCTGCGCCGGGGTCCAGACGTAGTACGCGCCCTCGGCGGGATGGCCGTGGTCGTCGAGGCTGTCGGCGTCCAGGGAGGAGGCGAAGCCGCCCTCGGGGGTGCGCAGCTCGCGCAGGAGGAAGTCGGCGGTGTCGGTGACGACCCGCGCGGCGGTCGGCGAGGCGGTCTGCCGCCACCAGTGGGCGTAGACGCGCAGCAGCAGCGCGTTGTCGTAGAGCATCTTCTCGAAGTGCGGGACGACCCAGTCCGCGTCGACCGAGTACCGCGCGAACCCGCCGCCGAGCTGGTCGTACATCCCGCCCCGGGCCATGGCGTCGAGGGTGCGCTCGGCCATGGCGAGGGCGTGGTCGTGATCGCGCGCCGGGGTCCCGGACGTCAGGGACGGGTCCTCGGACCGGGCCCGGACGCGCTCGGCCGCCGTCCGGGCGGAGTGGCGCAGCAGCCACTCGAGCACCATCGACGGCGGGAACTTCGGTGCGCTGCCGAACCCGCCACGCGCCTCGTCGAAGGAGTGCGCGAGCGCAGCGACGGCCGTGCGGGGAAGGTCCTCGGTGACCGGGCCCGCGTCGGGCGCGACGGGCGGGCGCTGGGCGAGGGCGCTCCGGACGCCGGCCGCGGTGTCGGCGACCTCGGACCTGCGGGTGCGCCACGCGTCGGCGATCGCCTCGAGGACCTGCCCGAACGACGGCATGCCGTGCGCCGGCCGCGGCGGGTAGTACGTCCCGCAGTAGAACGGCTCGCCCTGCGGGGTGGCGAAGACCGTCATGGGCCAGCCCCCGTGCCCGGTCATCGCCTGGGTGGCCTCCATGTAGACGGCGTCGACGTCGGGCCGCTCCTCCCGATCGACCTTGACGTTGACGAAGTGCTGGTTCATCATCGCGGCGGTCGCGTCGTCCTCGAACGACTCGTGGGCCATGACGTGGCACCAGTGGCACGCCGCGTAGCCGACGGAGATGAGCAGCGGGACGTCGCGGCGGCGCGCCTCCGCGAACGCCTCCTCGCACCACTCGTACCAGTCGACCGGGTTCTCGGCGTGCTGCTGCAGGTACGGGCTGGTGCTGCGGGCGAGACGGTTCGACATCCGACCACTGTGGCGCACCCGTTCTCGGCGTGCCTCTGCGGAGCCTCGTCCAGTCGACGACGGGCACCGTCCGCCGGGGCCCTTGGCGTCGGCGTCCGCCTCGTCCGAGGATGAGCCATGGAGCAGTTCGACGTCGTCGTCATCGGGATGGGTCCGGGCGGGGAGCACGTCGCGGGGACGCTCGCGGAGCGCGGGCTGCGCGTCCTGGGCGTCGAGCGCGAGCTGCTCGGCGGGGAGTGCCCCTACTGGGGCTGCATCCCGACCAAGATGATGATCCGCGCCGCGTCAGCCCTGGCCGAGGCGCGGCGGGTCGAAGGGATCGCCGGGAGCGTCGGGCACGTCGTCCCGGACTGGGCGTCCGTCGCGCGCCGGATCCGCGAGGAGGCGACCGACCACTGGGACGACCAGGCGGCGGTCGACCGGTTCGTCGGGAAGGGCGGGACCTTCGTGCGTGGCACCGGGCGCCTCGTGGGTCCCGGGCGGGTGGACGTCGACGGGACGCCGTACGCGACGGCGCGGATCGTCGTGGCGACCGGCAGCCGGCCCGCCGTGCCGCCGGTCGACGGCCTCGACGCGGTGGAGTTCTGGACCAACCACGAGGTGGTGGAGGCGGCCGAGCTCCCGCGCTCGCTCGTCGTCCTCGGCGGCGGGGCGATCGGGTGCGAGCTGGCGCAGGTCCTGGGCCGGTTCGGCGTCGAGGTGACCGTCGTGGAGTCCGCGGACCACCTGCTGCCCATGGAGGAGCCCCGGGCCGGGGAGATCCTCGCCGAGGTGCTGACCGCCGAGGGCGTCACGGTGCGCACGGGGGTCTCCGCGCACCGCGTCGCACCCGACGACGGCGGCGTCGCCGTCCACCTCCAGGACGCGACCGTGGTGCGGGCGGAGCGGCTGCTCGTGGCGACCGGACGGCGCGCGGACCCGGCCGCCGTCGGCCTCGACACGGTCGGTGTGCCCGCCGACGCGCGGACCGTCCCGGTGGACGAGCACTGCCGCGTCACCGAGGGCGTGTGGGCGGTCGGGGACGTCACCGGCCAGGGCGCGTTCACCCACGTCGCCATGTACCAGGCGGGCATCGTGATCCGGGACGTGCTCGGCGAGCCCGGGCCGCCGGCGCAGTACCGGGCCCTGCCGCGTGTCACCTTCACCGACCCCGAGGTCGGCGCGG
>JACIXM010000492.1 GCA_014360395.1 Actinotalea sp. | reverse complement strand
CCGACGACGGCGCCACGGCCGGCGGTCCGCGCAGCCCGCGGGGCGCGGGCGTCGGCGAGCCGACGTTCGGGACCGATCCCGGCGTCCGGCCCGACGGCTCCGCGCGCGGGGACACGTGCCACCTGGACGTCGTCGACCGGTGGGGCAACATCGTCTCGGCGACGCCCAGCGGGGCGTGGCTGCAGTCCTCCCCCGTCGTCCCGGCGCTCGGGATCCCGCTGCCGACCCGCGCGCAGATGTTCTGGGTCGAGCCCGGGCTGCCCGGGTCGATCGCGCCGCACAAGCGGCCCCGGACCACGCTGAGCCCCACGCTCGTGCTGCGCGACGGACGCCCGGAGATCGCGTGCGGCACGCCCGGCGGGGACCAGCAGGACCAGTGGCAGGTCCCGCTGCTGCTCAACCACCTCGTCTACGGCATGGGTCTGCAGGAGGCCATCGACGCACCCACGTGGCACACGACGCACCTCGTGTCCTCGTTCGACCCGCGCGACCTGGACCCGCTCGGCGTCACCGCGGAGGACCGGCTCGGGCGCGAGGTGCTGGAGGAGCTGCGCCGTCGCGGCCACCGCCTGACGGTCGCGGGCCCGTGGTCCCTCGGGCGCCTCAGCGCGGTCGCGATCGGACGGGACGGCATGCTGCGCGGCGCCGCGACGCCCCGGGGGATGCAGGGCTACGCCGTCGGACGCTGAGCGCGGCGCCGGGGCTCGGGCTCAGGCGCCGTCGACGACGCGGTACCGCACGCAGGCGAAGTCGCGGTTGCGCTGCACGTCCAGCAGCTCCAGCTCCAGCGCCCGGGGCAGGAGCGGGGATCCGGCGCCGAGGGTCACCGGCGCGTACTGGACCCACACCTCGTCGAGCAGCCCCGCGTCCGCGAACTGCCCGGCGACGTCGCCGCCACCGACGACCCACACGTCACGACCGCCCGCTGCCGCGACCATCTGCCGGTGGACGTCGCGGACCGGCGCCTGGGTCGGGGTGATGGAGGGGTGGACGACCTCGACCGTCCGGTGCGTGAGGACCCACGAGGGGATCTCGTAGGGCCACGAGCGGTCCTCGCCCAGACCGTTCGTCAGGAGCCAGCGGTAGGTGCCGGCACCCATCGCCAGCGCGCCGACGCCCGCCATGAAGTCGTCGTGCCCCATCGGCCCCCGCGGGTCGACGTCGCGCTCCAGGAGCCAGGCCAGGGAGTGCTCGGGCGTCGCGATGAAGCCGTCGACGCTCGAGGCCGTGTAGTACACCGTCGCCATGCGCCGACCGTACCCGGCGGCTCCGACACGGCCCGGCCCTCAGCCCGGCAGCCCCAGGGCACCCGGCAGCTCCGCCAGCGTCGCGACGACGTGCACACCCGCGGCGCGCGCGGCGGCCAGGTCCTGCGGCGGGACGTCCACGCGGCGCGGGCCGGGCCGGTCCACCCACACCCCCACGAGGCCGGCGGTCACCGCGCCGAGGGCGTCGACGTCGAGCTCGTCCCCGACGTAGGCCGTCCGCGCGGGCTCGGTGCCCAGCCGCCGGCACGCCTCGAGGAAGACCT
>JACIXM010000491.1 GCA_014360395.1 Actinotalea sp. | reverse complement strand
TTGTCCGAGCCGAACGCTGCCACCAGGTCGAAGAACTTCTCGCTGACCAGTGCCTTGAGCGGGGCGGTGTAGTAGGTCCGGCGCCCCTGGGCCAGGGCGACGAAGTGCGCGGCCATCGCCACGAGCGACTTCCCGGAGCCGGTCGGCGTGGCGAGGACGACGTGCGAGCCGGTCACGAGCTCCAGCAGCGCTTCCTGCTGGGCCGGGTACAGCTCGAGGCCCCGGTCCGCCGCCCACCCGACGAACGCCTCGTACAGCGCGTCGGCGTCGGTGGGGTCGTCAGGGATGCGCGCGGCGAGAGAGGGGACGACGGTGCTGGTCGAGGAGCTCATCGGCACCATCCTCCCAGCCCCACCCACCCCCTCCCGCCGTGCGCGTGCCGCGACAGGCGGACTCGGCACGACGGCGCGACCTCGCGGGGAGAGGGGTGGCGGGCGCGGTGGGGCCGAGCGGGGCGGTCCCTTGCGGCAATCCGGTGGCGGGTGTCCTCTGGGAGTGGAGGTGCACCATGTCCGCTCCCGCCCCGACCTCCCCGTCCTGGAGGAGCCCGTCCGTCGCGGCCCGTCGCCACCTTCGTCGCGCCTGGATGGGCGTGGCGCTGGTACCCGTCGCCTTCGTGGTGGCGATGCTCGTCGGTGAGGGCGTGGGGTCGCTGCTCGGCTACGACAGCGGCTCCGCAGGGTTCCCGCCGGCGCAGGTCTTCTGGCTCGCCGGCCTGCCAGCGACCCTCATCGGGCTCACGCCGGCGGTGTTCGCGCTGGTCAACGGGCGTCGGGCCGAGCGCGAAGGCGAGCCCAAGGGGCTGGTGCCGACGGTCATCGGCGCGGTCGTGGCGGTGTACTGGGTCCTGACGCCGGTGCTCACCGGCGTCGTCGGCCTCTTCGGGTGAGTCGGAGGTGGACGTGGTGGAGCGTGTGGTCGAGCGGCACCAGGTGGGGATCCACGAGGTGACGGTGATCGAGACCGTCGAGGACGACGGCTGCTGGTACCACCTCGTCGTCGACGGGGTGCCGCGCGAGGGCGTGCTGGCGGTCCCGCCGACCGTCGACGAGCTGCGTGACGCCGTGGTGCCGCGCCGCGCCGGCTGACGACCGGGCGACGGTCAGGCGGCGCAGAGCGCGGCCAGCCGCTCCCGCAGCGGTGCGGCGCGCTCGGCGAACGCGCGCTGCCGCCGGACGTACTCCGCCTTGCCCTCCGCGGTCTCGATCGCGACGGCGGGCTCGCCGAAGGAGCTGACGTCGTACGGGGACGCCTGCATGTCGAGCCGCCGCACGTCCGCCGCGAGGACGAAGGCGTCCAGCAGCAGGTCCCCGGGCACGAGCGGACCGAGCTTGAGGCTCCACTTGAGCAGGTCCATGGTCGCGTGCAGGCAGCCCGGCTGCTCGAGCGCGGGCTGGCTCGCGCGCGTGGGCTGCAGGGCGTTGCGCGGCACCGCGGCGGGGGTGAAGAACCGGAAGGCGTCGAAGTGCGAGCAGCGGATCGGGTGCCGCTCGACGACGGCGTCCATGCCCGCCGCTCCGAGGCGCAGCGGGAGGCCGTGACGTCGCTGCGCCGCGTCCTGCCGGTACACCATCGCCCACTCGTGCAGGCCGAGGCAGCCCAGGTGGGCGGGACGCGCCGCCGTCGCGGCGAGCAGGGCGTGGACGTAGCGGACGGTGTCGCCGCGGTCGGCGAGGAACGCCTCGAGGTCCAGGCGGACGGCGCCGTCGTCGTCGGTCGTGTACCAGCGCCAGGCCGCGTGCGGGGCGGGCCCGGTGGGCCCGGCGGCCAGCCGCACCCCGGCCCCCGGGTGCCAGCGCCGCAGGGCGGCCGGCTTGAGGGAGTAGTACTCGTAGAGGAAGTCCTCGACGGGGTGCTTCTCGCCGGTGGCCCGGCGCGCACGGTGCCCAGCCGTCAGCGCGTCAGCGGCGGTGGCGTGGGTCTCGGCCCGCGTCTGCCACTCCTCGGCGGCGAGCGTGCCAGCGGGCGCGCGGACCACGGGCGCGGCGGAAGGGGTCACACGGGCGGCCACACCGGCAGGGTACGGCGCCGCTGCTCAGGGTCCCGACGGCCGCAGGTGGTCGAGAAACCAGTCCCGTGCGGCCTGTGCCGCGGTCTCGAGCGTGCCCGGTTCCTCGAAGAGGTGGGTCGCGCCGGGGACGACGTCGAGCCGGGCCTCGCACCGCAGCATGCGCAGCGCGCGCTCGTTGAGCTCGAGGACCACCGTGTCGTCCCCGCCGACGACGAGGAGCGTCGGCACGGTGACCGCCGGCAGCCGCAGCGCCGCGAGGTCGGGCCGCCCGCCGCGCGAGACGACCGCCGCGACCGGTGACGCGGGGTCCGCGGCGGCCAGCAGCGCGGCGGCGGCGCCGGTGCTGGCGCCGAAGAGGCCCAGCGGCAGGTCGCCGGTCAGCGGCAGGCCGGCGAGGTGCCGCAGGACCGCACCGAGGCGCTCGGCGAGCAGCTCCACGTCGAACACCAGCGCCCGGTCGCCCTCCTCCGCCGGCGTGAGGAGGTCCAGCAGCAGCGTGCCGAGCCCGGCGTCCTGGAGCACGTGCGCCACGTGGCGGTTGCGCGGGCTGTGCCGGCTGCTGCCCGAGCCGTGCGCGAAGACGACCAGGCCGAGCGGGTCGGGCGGCAGGACGAGGTCGCCCACCAGGTCGACCCCGTCGGCGGGGAGGCGCAGGACCTCCCGCACCGTCGTCCCGGCGGGCCGCGTGGGGTGTCCACCGGCCGGGGGGTCCGCGGCGACGTCGCCCACCCGGGCGCGGGCGGCGTCGAGGCAGGCCAGGACCTCCTCGTCGGCGGTCTGGCGGAAGTCGTCGTAGAACTGCCCGATCGCGAGGAAGGCGCGCGGGGTCGCCACGGCGACGAGCTCGTCCGCCACGCCGGCCATCCGCTGGTCCCAGCCCGCCGGTGCGACCGGGACCGCGAGGACCACCCGTGCTGCGCCGTGCGCGCGGACCACCTGGCACGCCGCACGGGCCGTCGAGCCCGTCGCGACCCCGTCGTCGACGACGACGGCGGTCCGCCCCTCCACCGGCACCCGCGGCCGGTCGCCCCGGAACCGCGCGGTGCGGCGCTCCAGCTCGGCGCGCTCGCGCTCGGCGACCCGCTCGACGTCGTCCTCCTCGAGCCGGGTCGAGCGCAGCACCCCCTCGTCGAGCACCATGACGCCCTCCTCGCCGACGGCACCCATCGCCAGCTCCGGCTGCCACGGCACCCCGAGCTTGCGCACGACGACGACGTCCAGCGGCGCCCCGAGCGCCTCCGCCACCCGGGCCGCGACGGGCACCCCGCCGCGCGGCAGACCCAGGACGACGACGTCCTCGTCCCGCAGGTGGTCGAGCCGGACGGCCAGGCGACGGCCTGCGTCGTCGCGGTCGGCGAACCTGACCGAGGCATCCTGGTCGGTGAACCACATCGACACCACCCCCGCCGTCCACGATGGACCCGCTGAGCGCCCGCCGTCCACCGACCGGCGTCTCGGTTAGCGTCGGGGCCATGACGCCCCCCGAGAACGGCGCACCCGACCCGCGCCCGACCGGCGCGACGGGCGCCCCCGTCCTGCGCCGGACCCTGCGCCGGCTGCCCGCGCTCGCGGGGGACCTGCCCGAGCTGGACCCGGCGACCCTGCCGGAGGACCCCGTGACGGCCTTCCTGCGATGGTTCGCCGCGGCGCTCGAGGCCGGGGTGCCAGAGCCGCACGCCGTGACGGTCGCGACGGCCGACGCCGCCGGTCGCCCGTCCTCCCGGGTCGTCGTGCTCAAGGACGTCGACGAGGACGGCCGGTTCCTGTTCGCCACCGACCGGCGCAGCCGCAAGGCGCGGGACCTCGCGGTCAACCCCGCGGTGTCGCTGTCCTTCTACTGGCAGCCGCTGGGCCGGCAGGTCCGCGTCGTCGGCAGGGCCGTCGCGCTGGATGCGGCGGCGTGCGCGGCGGACTTCCTGGCCCGCTCGCCGTCCTCGCGGGCGGCGGCCCTCGCCACCCGGCCGGGCGAGCCGCTGGACTCCGTGCCCGCGCTGCACGCGGCGATGCGGGACGCCCTCGCCCGGATCGAGGCCGAGCCGGGGACCGTGCCCGCCGAGTGGGTGGTCTACGCGGTCGTGCCCGAGGAGGTCGAGGTCTGGCAGGGGTCCGGCAGCCGCGCCCACCAGCGGGTCGTCTACCGGCGCGCCGACGGCGGCTGGTGCCGTCGGCTCGAGTGGCCCTGAGCCGCCCGTAGGGTGTCGGCGTGCCGACCCCGTCCCAGCCCGCCGCGCCGGCCCCTGGCGCCCCGCACGACGCCGAGCGGCCCGCCGTCGAGATCTGGACGGACGGCGCCTGCAAGGGCAACCCCGGGCCCGGCGGCTGGGGTGCGGTGCTGCGCTCCGGCTCGCACGAGCGCGAGCTCTTCGGCGGCGAGCCCGCGACGACGAACAACCGCATGGAGCTGACGGCGGTCATCGAGGCGCTGCGCGCCCTGAACCGGCCGTGCACGGTGACCCTGCACGTCGACTCGACCTACGTCATGCACGGCCTGACCCGGTGGATGACCGGCTGGAAGCGCAACGGCTGGCTGACGGGGGAGCGCAAGCCGGTCAAGAACCGGGAGCTGTGGGAGGCCCTGGACCAGGAGGTGGGCCGCCACCAGGTCACGTGGGTGTGGGTGAAGGGGCACGCGGGCGACCCGGGCAACGAGCGGGCGGACGCCCTGGCGAACCGCGGGGTCCCGACTGTGCGCACGTCCGGAGCGGTCCGCTGAGCGAGACAGCGGGTCCCGGTGGTTGATACCGGTGACCCGCTCTGACTCACTGGACCCCGTGAGCGCCGACGTGTACACCCACGGTCACCACCCCAGCGTGGTGCGGTCGCACGCGCGGCGCACCGCCGCGACGTCGGCCGCGTACCTGCTCCCCTTCCTCGAGCCGGGGCAGCGGCTGCTCG
>JACIXM010000490.1 GCA_014360395.1 Actinotalea sp. | reverse complement strand
CCCACACCCCCACGAGACCGGCGGTCACCGCGCCGAGGGCGTCGACGTCGAGCTCGTCCCCAACGTAGGCCGTCCGCGCGGGCTCGGTGCCCAGCCGCCGGCACGCCTCGAGGAAGACCTCCGGCGCGGGCTTGCCGACGCCGAGGGTGTCGACCCCGACGAGCACCTCGACGCGGTCGGCCAACCCCACCCGGCGCAGCTTCTCCGTCTGGTACTCCACCCCCGCGTTGGACAGGGCGCCGACGGCCAGCCCGTGCCCGAGGAGCAGGTCGAGGACCTCCGAGACCTCCTCGTGCGCCGCCCACGCGCCGGCGAAGCCGTCCTCGAAGAGCGCGTCCCACCGGGCGTACGCCGCGTCGTCCAGCGGTGCCCCGCCGAACACCTGCTGGAGCTCGTTGGCCCGGGCGAAGCGCTGGTCGCGGTAGCCGATCTCCCCGCGGGTGTACCGGCGGTAGTGGTCACCCGCGTCCGCGCGCCACACCTGCAGCATCGCCGGGTACCGGTCCGCCGGCACGTGCGGCAGGAACGCCGCCGCCGCGGCGGTGAGGGCGACCGCGAAGGCGCCGCGGGTGTCCACGAGCGTGTCGTCGATGTCCAGCAGGACGCCGTCGACGCACCGCCCCGTCCCACCGGGCGTGTCAGCCGTCACAGCGACCCAGCCGTCACAGCGTCGCGCGCAGCGCCCGCAGACGCGCGAGCGTCGAGGCCTTGCCGAGGATCTCCAGGGACTCGAACAGCGGCGGGGACACGCGCCGGCCGGACACCGCCACGCGCAGCGGCGTGAACGCGAACCGGGGCTTGATGCCCAGCCCGTCCACGAGCGCCGTGGTCAGCGCCTCCTGCACGGCCGCGGTCGTGAACCCGTCCGCGGGCAGCGGCTCCAGGGCGGCCACGGCGGCGTCGAGCACCGCACCGGAGTCCTCGCGCAGGGCCTTGCGTGCGTCGTCCTCGACCACGAGGTCGCCGTCGGCCCGCAGCAGGAACCCGAGCATCCCGACGGCCTCCCCCAGCAGGGTCATCCGCTCCTGGACCAGCGGCGCCCCGGCGTCCAGGACCGCGCGCGCGTCCTCGCGCAGGTCCGCGTAGGCACGCGCCGAGACCAGGCCCGCGTCGTGCAGGTACGGCACCAGGCGGTCACGGAAGTCCAGCGGCTCCAGCAGCCGCACGTGCGCGGCGTTGATCGCCTCGGCCTTCTTGAGGTCGAACCGCGCGGGGTTGGGCAGGACGTCGGCGACGTCGAAGGCACCCACCATCTCCTCGCCACCGAAGATGTCGCGGTCCGGCGCGATCGACCACCCCAGCAGAGCGAGGTAGTTCAGCAGGCCCTCGGGCACGAACCCGCGCTCGCGGTGCAGGAACAGGTTGGACTCCGGGTCGCGCTTGGAGAGCTTCTTGTTGCCCTCGCCCATGACGTAGGGCAGGTGCCCGTAGACCGGCTCCACCGAGGCGATGCCGAGGGCCATGAGCGCCCGGAACAGCACGACCTGCCGCGGCGTCGAGGACAGCAGGTCCTCCCCGCGCAGGACGTGGGTGATGCCCATGAGGGCGTCGTCGACCGGGTTGGTCAGCGTGTACAGCGGCTGGCCGTTGCCCCGGACGATGACGTAGTCCGGGACCGAGCCCGCCTTGAAGGTCAGCTCCCCGCGCACGAGGTCGGTGAAGACGACGTCGTCGTCGGGCATCCGGATCCGCAGCACGGGCTCGCGGCCCTCCGCGCGGAACGCGGCCTTCTGCTCCTCGGTGAGGTCGCGGTCGAAGCCGTCGTAGCCGAGCTTCGGGTCGCGGCCGGCGGCGCGGTGCCGGGCCTCGACCTCCTCCGGCGTCGAGAACGACTCGTAGGCGTACCCGGCCTCGAGCAGACGGCGCGCGACGTCGGCGTACAGGCCCAGCCGCTGCGACTGCCGGTACGGCTCGTGCGGGCCGCCGACCTCGACGCCCTCGTCCCAGTCCAGGCCCAGCCAGCGCAGCGCGTCGAGGAGCTGGGTGTAGCTCTCCTCGGAGTCACGGGCGGTGTCCGTGTCCTCGATCCGGAAGACGAACGTGCCGCCCGTGTGCCGGGCGTACGCCCAGTTGAACAGCGCGGTGCGGATCAGCCCGACGTGCGGGGTGCCCGTCGGGGACGGGCAGAACCGCACGCGCACGGCCGAGCCGGTCGCGGAGGAGGAGGGGGCCGACGGCGTCGCGAGGGTCGCGGAGGAGGTCTCAGACATGGTGCGGCCAGCGTAGTGCCGCACCGCGCCGCGACCGGAGCCGCCGGGGCCCGCGCCGGCGGCTCCCGTCGACCGACCTCAGTCGCGGCGGATGACCGGGTTGCGCAGCACCCCGATGTCCTCGACCTCGCACTCGACGACGTCGCCGTGCCGGATCGGCCCGACGCCCGCCGGGGTGCCGGTGAGGATGACGTCACCGGGCAGCAGCGTGAACACCTCGGAGATGGACGACACCAGGGTCGCGACGTCGAAGACGAGGTCACGGGTGCGCCCGTCCTGCGTCGTCGTGCCGTTGACCCGGCACAGCACGGCCAGGTCGTCCACGTCCAGGCCCGGCACGACCCACGGGCCCAGCGGGCACGACCCGTCGAAGCCCTTGGCGCGGGTCCACTGGTCGTCGGTGCGCTGGATGTCCCGGGCGGTGACGTCGTTGGCGACGGTGTAGCCGAAGACCCGCGTCAGGGCCTGCTCCGGCGACACGTCCTTGGTCACCTTGCCGATGACGACGGCGAGCTCGGCCTCGTGGTGCACGTCCTCGCTCCACGACGGCAGCACGATCGGGTCGTCGGGGCCGATGACGGACGTGTTGGGCTTGAGGAACAGCAGCGGGCTGGTGGGCACCTCGTTGCCCAGCTCCGCGGCGTGGTCGGCGTAGTTGCGGCCCACGCCGATCACCTTGGAGCGCGGGATCACCGGGGCGAGGAGGCGCACGTCGTCGCGGTCGAGCGGGATCTGCTCGCCCGTCGGCTGGACGGGCATGTAGATGGGGTCGCCCGTGATGACGACGAGCTGCTCGTGGCCCCGGTCGCCCTCCACCAGGGCGTAGCGGGGGTCGTCTCCGGTCGTGAACCTGGCGATGCGCATGGCCGCAGCGTAGGCGCTGGGGGCCGGCGCCGTAGGGTGCTGCGGGTGGGCACCGGGACCGGCGAGGACGCACCGGCGGGCGCGGCCCGTCCGGCGTCCTCACGGCTCGTGGGCGTCGACGCGACCCGCGGCCTGGCGGTGCTGGGCATGTTCGTCGCCCACGTCGGCGCCGGCGGACCGGACTTCTGGTCGGGCACGGGCTGGTTCCAGGTGGCCGACGGCCGGTCGGCCGCCACCTTCGCCCTCCTCGCGGGTCTCTCGGCCGCGCTGCTCAGCCGAGGCCCCGGGACGACCGCCGCCGCGACCGGGCGTGACCTCACCGTGGCCCGCACACGGATCCTCGTGCGGGCGGCGCTGCTGCTGCCGATCGGCGCCGCCCTCGTCGCGCTCGGGACGCCGGTGGCCGTCATCCTGCCCGCGTACGCCGTGATGTTCGCGCTGCTCACGCCCCTGCTGCGCGTCGTGCCGCGGTGGCTGGTCGCGGCGGCCGCAGCGGTCGCCATGGTCGGCCCGGCCGTGGCGCTCGTGGGGCGGGAGCTCCTGCGCCGGCCGGACGGCAGCCTGCCGGTCGTGGTCGACCTCCTCGTCGGGGAGCACTACCCGGTCGTGGTGTGGTTCGCGTACCTCCTGGTGGGGCTCGCCGTGGGTCGGCTCGACCTGGGCTCGCCGACGACGGCGCGCCGCCTCGCCGTCGTCGGGGCGGCCGCCCTGGTCGCGGGCTACGGCACGGCGGCGGTCGCGCTGCGCACCCTGCCCGCGGACGCGACGGTCGCCCGCGCCCTGCTCACGGCCGAGCCGCACGCGGACACCCTGCCGGAGGTGGTCGGCAACGTCGGCGTCTCGCTGCTCCTGCTCGCGGCGCTGCTGAGCCTCGGGCGGCGCGTCCCCGTGCTCCTGACGCCCCTGGCCGCGACCGGCGCGCTCGCCCTGACGGCGTACGTCGCCCACGTCGCGGCGATCGCCGTCCTCGGGGACGAGGCGGTGTGGGGGCCCGGCAACGGAGACCTCGTGGCGTTCGTCGTGGTGACCCTGGTCCTGACGACCGCCTGGCGGGCCCTGCTCGGCCGGGGCCCGCTGGAGCGGGTGCTGCACGAGGCCTCCACCCGCGTCGCGGCCCTCGTGGCGGACCGGACGGCGGTCAGACCCGGGCGATGAGCTCCCCGTGGAGGACGGCGAACCAGCCGTCCGGCGCCTCGCCCCACTCGCGCCACGCCTCGGCGAGCGCCTCCAGCGCGACGTCGTCGGCGAGCCCCGACGCCAGCGCCCGCTCGGCGAAGCCCGACGACGTGACGCGCTCGGCCCAGGTGCCGGCCCACCACGCGCGGTCCTCCGGGGTCGCGAAGCACCACGCCGACGCCCCCGGCGCCAGGCCGCGGGCGTCGAAGCCCGCCGCGAGCGCCCAGTGCACGAGCCGGCGGCCGGCGTCGGCCTCGGCGCGGTGCGCCTCGGTGACCTCGTGGTACAGCGCGAGCCACTCGTCCAGGCCCGGTGACGCCGGGAACCAGGTGGTCGCGGCGTAGTCGGCGTCGCGCACCGCGACCACCCCGCCGGGCCGGGTGACCCGGCGCATCTCGCGCAGGGCGGCGACCGGGTCGGACAGGTGCTGCAGCACCTGGTGGGCGTGCACGACGTCGAAGCTCGCGTCGTCGAAGGGCAGGGCGTGGACGTCCGCGACCTCAGCGACGAGGTTCGGGACGTCGGCGGTGGCGGCTGCCTCCCGCACGAGCTCGACGGCGGCCGGGGCGCGGTCGACCGCCACGACCTCCCCCGGCACGACCGCCCGGGCCAGGTCCACGGTGATGCTGCCCGGGCCGCAGCCCACGTCGAGCAGCCGCTGCCCCGGCTCGAGGAAGGGGAGCAGGTACGCGGCCGACGTCGCGGCGGTGC
>JACIXM010000049.1 GCA_014360395.1 Actinotalea sp. | reverse complement strand
CCGCGAGCCAGCCCAACGACAAGATCGTCTGGATCGACTGCGAGATGACGGGGCTCGACCTGGCCCGGGACGCCCTCATCGAGGTCGCCGTGGTCGTCACCGACTCCGAGCTGACCGTCCTCGGCGAGGGCGTGGACGTCGTCATCACGCCCGAGCCCGCGGCCCTGGAGCAGATGGACCCGTTCGTCCGGGACATGCACACCACGTCCGGGCTCCTCGAGGCGCTGCCGGGGGGCACCACCCTCGCGGACGCCCAGGACCAGGTCATGGCCTACCTGCGCGAGTGGGTGCCGGACGCCGGGAAGGCGCCGCTGGCCGGCAACTCGGTCGGCACGGACAAGGCGTTCCTCGAGCGCGACATGCCCGATCTCGTCGGGCACCTCCACTACCGCGTCATCGACGTCTCCTCCATCAAGGAGCTGGCACGACGCTGGTACCCGCGGGTCTACTTCGCCTCGCCGGAGAAGAACGGCGGCCACCGGGCGCTCGCGGACATCCTCGAGAGCATCGACGAGCTGCGCTACTACCGCGCCGCCATGCTGGTGCCCCAGCCGGGCCCTGACTCAGCGGCCGCGAAGAGCATCGCCGCCCAGGTCGTCGCGAGCTCGGTCCGCGCTCGGGGCTGACGACGCGGCGCCGGTCGCCCGGCACCGCCGGCTGGACGCACGCCCACCGACGACGACGGCCCGGTCCCCGCGAGCACCTGCTCGCAGCGACCGGGCCGCCGTGCTGGGGTGGCTAACGGGACTTGAACCCGCGACCCCCTGGACCACAACCAGGTGCTCTACCGACTGAGCTATAGCCACCACGATCCGCCGGGGCCCGGGACGTCACCGCCCGGGCCGTGGACCGGCGGAAAGTCTACCCGGTCCCCGGCCGTGCTCCGGACCCCGGGCCCGCTCCCGTCGCGGGGCCGGGCCGGAGCGCCGGCTCAGGCGCGGCCGCGGCGAGCGCGAGCCGCGAAGGCGTCCGCGATCCGGTCCAGGGCGCCCTCGGCGTAGGACGGGAACAGCGACGGTTCGACGAGCTCGAGCTCCATGAGCACCGGGCGGCCGTCGTCGTCGGAGACCACGTCGACGCGGGCGTAGAGGAACGGGAGGTCGTCGGCGCGCTCGCCGTCGCCGGCGCGGGCCTCGAGCAGGCGGCGCGCCGTCGCGATGACCTCCCGCGCCATCCGGATCTCCTCCTCCGGAGCCTCGATCCCGCTGATGCGCTCCTCCTTGTAGATGCCCTCGACGGCGACGTCGGGGCCGTCGAGCATGGCCTCCTTGCGCACGCTGTGCGAGTGCTCGCCGTCGATGAACACGTGCGCCCGCTCCCCGACCGTGTCGACGCTGGCGAGGTAGCGCTGTGCCATGACGGTGCGGTTCTCGGCGAGGAGCCGCCGCGCGTGGGCGATCGCCAGGCCGCGGGACTGGGCGTCGATGGCCGTGTACCGACCCGCGTCGATGCTGCCCGCGGAGACGGCGGGCTTGATCACCATCTCGCCGTGGGCGGGGAAGCGCGTGTGCAGGGCGCGCGAGGACAGGTGGCGTTCCGGCTCCAGCCACTGCGTCGGCACGATGCGGACACCGGCGGCCTCGAGCTCGCGCAGGTAGTGCTTGTCCGTGTTCCACACGATCACCGGCAGCGGGTTGACGAGCCTCGTCTGGGAGGAGACGCGCTCCGCCCAGGCCAGGAACTCCTCGTGACGCTGGGCGTAGTCCCACGCGGAGCGGACGACCACGAGGTCGAAGTCGGACCACCGGACCGTGGCGTCGTCCCAGACGACGGCCTGGGCGCTCGCCCCGCGCGCGGCGAGGGCGGCGAGCAGCGGCGTGTCCTCCGGGTCCAGGTCGGGCAGACGGGAGCAGGTCACCAGTGCGATGCGGGTCACGGGTCCACCCTAGACATCACCGACGGGCGCCCGTACGCCCGTGACCTCCTCCGAACGGGTCACCGCAGACCGTTCGTCACGGTTCCGTGGTGCCGAGCGCGCGGAACTACGCTTTCATCAGGGGAGGACTCGACCCGGCGGCCGGCCGGGCGACCGCACCAGGAGCGGGACCGACACGGAGGAACGGGTCGACGATGATCGAGGCGCTGGGGCGCGAGCACGACGGCGGGGCGTCGGGCATGACGCTGCACGAGGAGCCGGAGCGCTCCGTGGTCGAGGTGTTCGGCGAGGTCGACCTCGCCGTCCGGCAGAACGCCGGACCGTTGTGCCAGGCGGTGGCCGACCGCCGGCTGCCCGTGGTCATCGAGGCGGGCCGGGTGTCCTTCGTCGACTCCGCCGGCATGTCGATCCTGGTCCGGATCGCGCGCGACGCCGAGGCGGGCGGGTACCCGGTCGAGCTCCACCACGCCCCGTGGATGCTGCGCGAGCTGATGACGATCACCGGGGTGGACCGTCTCCTGCCGTTCGCCGACGAGCCGTCCGACGACGGGCCGCAGGGCGCCGCGACCTGAGGACGTCCGGCCCCGGACGCACCGGGGGGTCGTCGCGCCCGGTCGGTCAGGAGCCGGCCGAGGCGACCGTGCGGCGCACCGCGCGGAGCAGGCCGTCCCCGGTGAGGTGACCGACGACGGCGTCGCCCCGGGTGACCGGGACGCCGTCGGGAGCCGCAGCGAGTGCCTGCAGGACCACGTCCAGCCGGTCCCCGAGCTCCACCGACGGTGCCGCTCCCGGCCCGACGCCCCCCGCGGGGACCGTCGGGCCGGAGACGCGCTCCACCCGGACGTCGTCGGCCGTGAGCTCCCCGATCGACAGCAGCCGGACCGTGCTCCCCGCGCCGACGAGCTCGGCGACCGTCGTCGTCCCCGGTCGCGCCAGCAGCGTCACGGCGTCGGAGACCTGCTCGAGGTAGCCGCCGCGGCGGAAGACCGCGATCCGGTCACCCAGCCGGACCGCCTCGTCGACGTCGTGCGTCACGAACATCACCGTGGTGCCGAGCTCGCGCTGGATGCGCCAGAACTCCTGCTGCAGGCGTCGACGGCCCGACGGGTCCACCGCGCCGAAGGGCTCGTCCATGAGCAGCACCGGCGGGTCCGCCGCGAGCGCCCGGGCGACGCCCACCCGCTGCCGCTCGCCGCCGGAGAGCTGGTGCGGGTAGCGACCGGCGTAGGTGACCGGCGCGAGGCCGACGAGCTCGAGCAGCTCGGCGACCCGGGACCGCGTCCGCGCGCGGTCCCAGCCCAGCAGCTCCGGGACGGTCGCGACGTTCTGCTCGACGGTCCGGTGCGGGAAAAGCCCGACGTCCTGGATGACGTAGCCGATCCGGCGGCGCAGGGCGACCGGGTCGACCGTCGCGACGTCCCGGCCCTCGACGAGCACGCGACCCGAGGTCGCCTCCACCAGCCGGTTCACCATGCGCAACGTCGTGGACTTGCCGCACCCGGAGGCCCCGACCAGCACGAGGAGCTCGTGCTGGCGGACCTCGAGATCGAGCGCGTGCACCGCGACCGTGCCGTCCGGGTACTCCTTGCGGGCCCGGTCGAACCGGATGACGGCGTCGCCGGCCGGGTGGGGGCGATCGTCGCTGCTCATGGTCGACGACGCTATACCGGTCTGGCTGACCCGTCCCTGAGGGAACCGCGCCGTCGGCCGGGTCCACCTGTAGCGTCGGCGCGGTGACCCGGACCGGCGCGGACCCCACCGCCACCGCGACGACCGCCGTCGGGCCGCCGGCCAACCCCTGGTTCAGCTGGGCCTACGTCGAGCGCAACTGGGGCGACATCTCCACCGCCCTGTCCCAGCACGTGACCCTCACGGCGCAGGCGGTCCTGCTCGCCCTGGCCGTCGCGCTGCCCCTGGCCGTCCTGGCGTACCGGCTCCCGCGGCTCGCCGGGCCGATCCTCGGCGCCTCCGGCGTGCTCTACACGGTCCCCGCGCTGGCCCTCTTCGCGATGATCTACCCGCTGCTGTGGGACCCGCGAACCACGGTCCTCATCGGACTGGTCATGTACGCCCTGCTCGTCCTCGTGCGGAACATCCTCGTCGGCCTGCGGGGCGTGGACCGCGGCGTCGTGGAGGCCGCGCGGGGCACCGGCCTCGGTCCCACCCGCATGCTCCTGACCGTCGAGCTCCCCCTGGCGCTCCCCTCGATCGTCACCGGTCTGCGTCTGGCCACGGTGAGCACGGTCGCCCTGGTGACGATCGGCATCATCGTCGGGTACGGCGGGCTCGGGCAGCTGCTCTACCGGGGGTTCAACTCCCAGTACCGGGCTGAGATCGCGACGGCGACCGTGCTGACGCTCCTGGTCGCGCTGGTCGCCGACATGCTGCTGCTCGCGCTGGGCCGGGCGCTGACCCCGTGGGACCGGGGGCGGCACTGATGCGCGGCGACGACGTCCTGGGGTCCGCCTTCCGGTGGCTCAACGACCCCCTCGTGTGGCAGGGGCCGGGCGGCATCGGCGCCCGGACCCTGGAGCACCTCGGGATGGCGGGCGCCGCGGTGCTCCTCGCGACGGTCGTCGCCCTGCCGCTCGGGGTCTGGCTCGGCCACCGGGGACGCGGGGGGTCCTGGCTCATCCCCCTGACCAACACGACGCTGGCCCTGCCCACCCTGGCCCTGCTGATGATCTTCGCGTCGAGCGGAGTGGGCTTCGGCAACCGGCCGACCGTGATCGCCCTGGCCGTCTTCGCGGCGCCCCCGATCCTCGCCAACTCGTGGACGGCGATGCGGGAGGTCGACCGCTCGGTCCGCGAGGCCGCCCGGGGCATGGGGATGTCCAGCGCGCGGTCGCTGGCACGGGTCGAGCTCCCCCTCGCGCTGCCGCTCGTCGCCGCCGGGCTGCGCACCGCCTCCGTGCAGGTCGTCGCGTCCGTCTCGCTGGCCGCCTTCGTCGGCGGCGGCGGCCTCGGCCGCTTCCTGGTCGACGGGTTCGCCACGCGCCGGTACGGCCAGGTCCTGGCCGCCGCCGTGCTCATCGCCGTGCTCTGCCTGCTCGTCGAGGCGCTGCTCGCGCTCGGGCAGCGCCTGCTGACCCCGGTCCCCCTGCGCACCGGCCGAGGCGCCGTGGCGAGATCGTGACCGGACGGTGACCTCGGCAGCACCGGGACCGCCTTGCCGGTTCCCTGCCGAGCACCTTCGATGGAGAAGAACCGGACGACCCGCCACACGGCGGGCGAGAACGAGGAGACGACCCATGCGCCGACGCCGATCCGCCCTGGCCCCCGTGGGCCTGCTGGCGACCGTCCTGCTGGTGACCGCCGCCTGCGGGGACCCCGGGTCCTCCGGTGCGACCGCACCGCAGCCGGCAGACACGGCTGCCAGCGACGACGACGCCGCGGGCGGCGACCTCCAGGCGTGCGCGCCGATCGCCGGCGACGGGCTCGTCGTCCTGGACGACGACCAGGGCCTGCAGACCGTCGACAACATCATCCCCGCCGTCAACGCCGCGGCCACCGAGGACGACGACACCCTGCTCGCGATCCTCGACGAGGTCTCGGCCTCGCTCGACACGGACCTCCTCATCGGCCTGAACCGGGCCGTCGACGTCGAGCGGCAGACCAGCAGCGAGGCGGCGGCAGCGTTCCTCGCCGAGCAGGGCCTGGACGAGCAGGACGAGGTCGGGCAGGGCCGGACCGTCGTCGTCGGCGCCGGCAACTTCTCCGAGAGCGCGACGCTGGCCGAGCTCTACGCCGGGGCGCTGCGCGCCGCGGGCTACGACGCGTCGACCCAGACGATCGGCAACCGCGAGACGTATCTGCCCGCCCTCCTGGCCGGCGAGCTGACCGTCGTCCCCGAGTACGTCGGGACGCTCACGGAGTTCCTCAACGACCAGGAGAACGGCGTGGACGCCGAGCCCCTGGCCAGCAGCGACCTCGACGCGACCGTCGAGGGGCTGACCGGCCTGGGTGAGCAGGTCGGGCTCGTGTTCGGCACCCCGTCGGCCGCCCAGGACCAGAACGCGTTCGCGGTGACGACGGCGTTCGCGGAGGAGTACGGGGTCTCGACCCTCTCCGAGCTGGCCGAGACCTGCGGCGAGCTCGTCCTCGGCGGTCCGCCGGAGTGCCCGGAGCGCCCGTTCTGCCAGCCCGGCCTGGAGGAGGTCTACGGCCTGGACATCGCGCAGTTCATGTCGCTCGACCCGGGCGGCCCGCTGACGAAGGCGGCCCTGCAGCAGGGCGAGGTCGCGCTCGGCCTGGTCTTCTCCTCGGACGCGGCGCTCGCGACCGAGTGACCCGCTGGCGCAGCGGAAGGGTCCCGCTGGGCGGGGCCCTTCCGGCTGCCGGTGGTCACCGGTTCACCGGGTGGCCGCCTCGATCACCGAGAAGGCGGTGTCCGTCGACGTCACCCGTCGGAGGATGAGGCCGGCTTCACGGAGCAGCGCGTCGTACTGCGGCCGCGTTCGCTCCCGACCTCCCGTCAGCGCGAGCATCATGACGTCGAGCGTCTTCGCCCAGTGCCCGTCCGGCCCCTCGGGGAGCACGGCCTCCAGGAGCAGGACGGTGGCCCGCTGAGGTCGTCCTGCTGCAGCCACGGCTCGGAGGATCGCCGCGGCCTCGTCGTCGTCCCAGTCGTGGACGATGTTCATGAGGACGTAGCAGTCCCCGGCAGGCAAGGCGTCCCGGAAGAAGTCGCCGGGGACGACGTCGATGCCGTCGCGTGGGGGAAGGGTCTGCACGACGGCGGGGAGCTCGAACAGGACGCCCTCGACCTGCGGGTGCGCCTCGACGACGGCCTGCACCAGGTGTCCAGAGCCCCCGGCGACGTCGACGACCCGGCGGTGACGGCCGAAGTCGTGAGCCGCCATGGCTGCTGCGACGTCCGCGCGGCCCTTGTCCGCCATGGCCTGCTGGAACACCGCGGCCTGGTCGGGATGCGCCTCGAGGTACGCCCACGGGCCGCGGGGATGCAGACGTGAGATGCCCGGCCGGCCCGTCTCGATGCTGTGCTGGAGCGCGGTGAAGGACTCCCAGCCGAACGGTGTCCCGTTCATCCGCACGAAGCCCCGTTGGGACGCCGGATCATCGGTTCTCAGCCGACGTGACCGGCTCGTGTGCCGCCACCGTCCACGATCGTCGAGCCGGAACACGCCGTGGCTCTCCAGCAGCCGCAACACCCTGTGGAGAGCGTCGGCATCCCATCCGCCGGCCTCGGCAAGGTCGGCAGCGGACAGCGGCTCGTCGCCCAGGACGTCTGCCACGCCGAGCTCGGCGACGACATGGAGAGCACGGCTCAGGACGTGGCCGCTGCTGAGCTCGAGGAGCTGCGTGGAGGGCCCAGGGCTGATATCCGTCGTGGTCATGCCTCGACGCTAGGCCGACG
>JACIXM010000489.1 GCA_014360395.1 Actinotalea sp. | reverse complement strand
CGCCCCGCTCAAGGCACTGGTCAGCGAGAAGTTCTTCGACCTGGTGGCAGCGTTCGGCTCGGACAACGTCGGCATGATGACCGGGGACAGCAGCGTCAACCCGGGGGCCCCGATCATCTGCTGCACGGCCGAGATCCTCGCCAACATCGCGCTGCGGACCGGCGAGGGCGTGGCCGAGGCACCGGACCACGTCGACGACCCGGCCGTGCCCGGCGAGGACGTCGTCGGCCAGGTCGTCATGGACGAGTTCCACTTCTACGCGGACCCGCAGCGCGGCTGGGCCTGGCAGGTGCCGCTGCTGGAGCTGCCGCGCACCCAGTTCCTCCTCATGTCCGCGACGCTCGGCGACACGAGCTTCTTCGCGGAGGACCTCCAGCGGCGCACCGGCGTGCCGGTCGCCGAGGTGACGCACGCCGAGCGCCCCGTCCCGCTGACCTTCTCCTACGTGGTGGAGCCGCTGCACGAGGTCGTCGAAGAGCTCGTGCAGACCCACCGCGCGCCGGTCTACCTCGTGCACTTCACGCAGAAGGACGCGGTCGAGCGCGCGCAGGCGCTGCTGTCGACGACCGTCGCCTCGCGCCAGCAGCGCGACCGGATCGCCGAGGAGCTCGGCGCGTTCCGGTTCGGCACCGGGTTCGGCAAGACCCTGTCGCGCCTGCTGCGGCACGGCGTGGGGGTGCACCACGCCGGGATGCTGCCGCGCTACCGGCGGGTCGTGGAGCGCCTCACCCAGAAAGGGCTGCTCACCGTCGTCTGCGGGACCGACACCCTCGGCGTCGGCATCAACGTGCCCATCCGGACGGTCGTGCTCACCTCGCTGGTCAAGTACGACGGCGTGCGCATGCGGCACCTGTCCGCGCGGGAGTTCCACCAGATCGCCGGGCGGGCCGGCCGCGCGGGCTTCGACACGCTCGGCGAGGTGCTCGTCATGGCACCGGACCACGTCATCGAGAACCGCAAGCTGCTCGCCAAGGCGGGCGACGACCCGAAGAAGCTCAAGAAGATCGTCCGCAAGAAGGCCCCTGAGGGCGCGGTCAACTGGACGGACAAGACCTTCGAGCGGCTGCGGGACGCCCCGCCGGAGCCGCTGACGTCGAGCTTCGCGGTGACCCACGCGATGGTGCTCAACGTGCTCTCCCGGCCCGGCGATCCGGTGGCGGCGATGCGCCGGCTCCTCACGGACAACCACGAGCCGGAGGCCGCCCGCGGCCGGCACGTGCGCCAGGCCGTGCGGATCTACCGGTCGCTGCGCACCGCAGGCGTCGTCGAGCGCGTGCGGTGCGCGGACGGCGCGGGGTGGACGGTCCGCCTCACCGTGGACGTACCGCCGGACTTCGCCCTCAACCAGGCCCTGTCCCCGTTCGCCTACGCGGCGCTGGACGTCCTGGACCGCGAGGCGCCGTCGTACGCCCTCGACGTCGTCTCGGTCGTCGAGGCGATCCTCGACGACCCCCGCCAGGTCCTCGCCGCCCAGGAGAACCGGGCACGCGGCGAGGCCGTCGCCGCGATGAAGGCCGAGGGCTACGACTACGACGAGCGGATGGCCCTCCTGGAGGACGTCACCTACCCCAAGCCGCTGGCCGAGCTGCTCGAGGCGACGTTCATGATCTACCGCCGCAGCAACCCGTGGGTGGCCGACCACGAGATCTCGCCCAAGTCGGTCGTCCGCGACCTGCACGAGCGCGCGATGACCTTCACCGAGTTCGTCTCCGTCTACGGCCTGGAGCGCACGGAGGGCGTGCTCCTGCGCTACCTCGCCGACGCCTACCGGACGCTGCGCCAGACCGTCCCGGCCGAGCGGCGGGACGAGCAGCTCGAGGACCTGCTCGAGTGGCTGGGCGAGCTCGTCCGCGGCACCGACTCGAGCCTGCTGGACGAGTGGGAGCGGCTGCGCGACCCCGAGGCGTTCGCCACCGCCGCAGCGCAGCAGCCGGACGACGACGGCGTCGCGGCGACCCGGGTCACGGCGAACCGCCGCGCGTTCCGGGTGCTCGTCCGCAACGCGCTCTTCCGCCGCGTCGAGCTGGCGGCCCGCGAGCGCTGGGAGGCCCTGGGCGCCCTGGGCGACGTCGACGCCGACGGCGCCGTGTGGGACGCCGACCGCTGGGCCGACGCCCTGGACCCCTACTTCGACGAGCACGCGGAGATGGGCACCGGCCCGGACGCCCGCGGTCCCGCACTGCTGATGATCACCGAGCGGCCGGCCGACGGTGGCGGCGAGCGGTGGGAGGTCCGCCAGGTCCTCGACGACCCGGCGGGCGACCGCGACTGGCGGATCGACGCCGTCGTCGACCTCGCGGCGAGCGACGAGCGGGGCGAGCCGGCGCTCGTCGTCACGGCCGCCGGACGTCTCTGAGACCCGACCGCGCGCCGCGTCAGCCGGTGGCGACGTGCCGGGCGCCTGAGGTCCGTCAGCCGAGAGGCGGGTCGGGGCAGCCGGGCCCGGACAGGTACGTGGACCCCACGGTCCCGCCGTCGCCGCCGGGCGCGCCCGGGTCGTCGGTGCCGGCCGTCCCGTGCAGCTCGCCGTTCACGTAGACCTGGACCACACCCGCGGGGAGACGGGCGCCGAGGGCGAACCCGACCGGCCCGCTCACCGTCGCCACCACCTCCCCCTCCTGGCGGAACTCGACGTTCACGCTGCCGGTCGAGGGCAGCTCGCCCTCGGGTGAGAGGCAGACGGCGACGTCCTGCTCGGCGGGGGTCCCGGTCCCGCCCGAGCATCCGGTCACGAGCAGGACCGCGAGGGAGGCCGCGACGGAGATCGAGCGGTGCATCGCACCATCGAAGCAGACCAGACCGGCGTCGGGTGCCCCGTTCACCCTTCCGGCCACCACGGCGCGCCGGAGGCACGTCGGGCTCTCGTAGAGTCCCGACGTGGTCAAGAAGAAGGGTCCGGCGGGGACGCCGGCGCTGCTCGCCCTGGACGCGGCCGGCGTGCCGCACTCCGTCCACCCCTACGAGCACGACCCGGGCTCGGACCTCGGCTACGGCCTGGAGGCCGCGCGGGCGATCGGCGTGCCTGCGGAGCAGGTCTTCAAGACGCTCCTGGCCGTGGTGGACGGCGAGCTCACGGTCGCCGTCGTGCCCGTCACCGGGATGCTCGACCTCAAGGCACTCGCCCAGGCCGTCGGCGGGAAGCGGGCGGTCATGGCCGACAGACCCGTGGCCGAGCGGGCGACCGGCTACGTCGTCGGCGGGATCTCCCCCCTGGGCCAGCGCAGCCGGCACCGGACCGTCGTCGACGAGACCGTCGAGCTCTTCGACGTCGTCTACGTCTCCGGCGGGCGCCGGGGCCTGGACGTCGGCCTCGCCCCGGCGGACCTCGTCCGACTCACCGCAGCCACCGTGGCCGACGTCGCGCGCGGCTGACTGCCATGACGACGGGCCGGACGGGGTCGAGGGCCGTGACGCGGGACCACCTCGTCGGCGACCCGGCCTGAGCGGCGCTCGCCCAGGGTCGATGGGCGTCAGCGGGCGGGCGCGGCGAACGGCCGGTCCGTGCTCACGATGTCCTTGCCCAGCGGCAGCAGGGAGATCGGGATGAGCTTGAGGTTGGCGATCCCCAGGGGGATGCCGATGATCGACAGGAAGAGCGGGACGGCGGTGAGGACGTGCCCGATCGCGAGCCAGACGCCGGCGACGACCAGCCAGATGACGTTGCCCAGCGTCGACCAGGCACCCGCGGTGGGCTTGTCGACGACCGTCCGGCCGAACGGCCACAGCACGTAGCCGGCGATCCGGAAGGACGCGATCCCGAACGGGATCGTGACGATCAGCAGGAAGCAGATGATCCCGGCCACCACGTAGCCGAGGGCGAGCCAGGCCCCGGCGAAGAAGAGCCAGATGACGTTCAGGAGCGCTTTCACGACGCCAGCCTCCCCCACGGCGGGCCCCGCGCACATCGGTGATCCACCGGAGCCGCCCCTGACCCGGTCGCGGCTACAGTCGCGACGTGACGGCAGCACAGGACGACCGGACGGACGCGGGGCTCGCCGAGCGGCTGGCGGCGGCGCGGGAGCGGATCGCCGCGGCCGCCCGCGCCGCCGGCCGGGACCCGGCGCAGGTCCGGCTGCTGCTCGCCTCCAAGCGGATGCCCGTGGACGTCGTCCGGGAGGCGGTCCTCGCCGGCGGTGACCTTCTCGGGGAGAACACCGTGCAGGAGCTCGTGGCCAAGGCTCCGGAGCTCGCGCCCCTCGGGGCCGAGCTGCACCTCATCGGCCATCTGCAGTCGAACAAGGTCAACGCCACCCTGCGCTGGGCGCACTGCGTCCAGAGCGTCGACACCCTCGCCCTCGCCGAGCGGCTCTCGCGACGCTGCGTCGCGACGGACCGGGACCTGGACGTCATGGTGCAGGTCAACGTCTCGGGCGAGCCGAGCAAGTCGGGCGCCGACCCCGAGGACGCGGCGGAGCTCGCGGCCGCCGTGGCGGCGCTCCCCCGCCTGCGCCTGGTCGGGTTCATGACCATCGGCGCGAACACCGACGACGAGGCCGTCGTCCGGGCTGGCTTCACCCGCCTGCGCGACCTGCGCGACGCGGTCGTGGGCTCCGGTGCGCCGGGGACCACCACCGCGACCGAGCTGTCCATGGGCATGAGCGGCGACCTCGAGCTCGCCGTCGCGGAGGGCGCCACGATCGTCCGGCTGGGGACCGCCGTCTTCGGGGCGCGCCCGGCACCGGCCCCTGACGGTCCGATCCGCGGCTCGTCTGGCGCTGTCGCCCGCACGCGCGTAGACTAGTTGAAACGTGAACTAGTCGAGGAGGTCACGGTGACCGAGCAGCACCCCGAGCACAGCACGGGCGGGACCTACACGGTCAAGGGCAAGGAGTTCACCCGGGACACGCGGTACATCACCACGCGCATCACCGCCGACGGGCGCGACGGCTTCCCCGTGGAGGCCGGACGCTACCGCCTCGTCGCCGCGCGCGCGTGCCCGTGGGCGAACCGCGCCATCATCGTGCGGCGCCTGCTCGGCCTGGAGGACGCGTTGTCCCTGGGCACCCCCGGCCCGACCCACGACGCCCGGTCGTGGACGTTCGACCTCGACCCCGACGGCAAGGACCCGGTGCTCGGGATCGAGCGGCTGCAGGAGGCCTACCTGCGCCGGGACCCGGAGTACCCGCGCGGCATCACGGTGCCGGCGATCGTCGACGTGCCCAGCGGCGCCGTCGTCACGAACGACTTCGCGCAGATCACGCTGGACCTGTCGACCGAGTGGACCGCGCACCACCGCGCGGGCGCCCCCGACCTGTACCCCGAGCACCTGCGGGCCCAGATCGACGAGATCAGCGACCGGGTGTTCCGCGACGTCAACAACGGGGTGTACCGGTGCGGCTTCGCCGGGTCGCAGGAGGCGTACGAGGCCGCGTACGAGCGGCTGTTCTCCGCCCTGGACTGGCTCGAGGAGCACCTGACGACGCGCCGCTACCTCGTCGGGGACACGATCACCGAGGCCGACGTCCGGCTCTTCACCACCCTGGTCCGCTTCGACGCGGTCTACCACGGGCACTTCAAGTGCAACCGGAACAAGCTCTCCGAGATGCCGGCGCTGTGGGCGTACGCCCGGGACCTGTTCCAGACGCCCGGGTTCGGCGACACCGTGGACTTCCAGCAGATCAAGGAGCACTACTACGTCGTCCACACGGACATCAACCCGACCCAGATCGTCCCGCACGGGCCGGACCTGTCCGGCTGGCTGACGGCCCACGGCCGCGAGGAGCTCGGCGGGCGTCCGTTCGGCGAGGGCACCGCGCCGGGCCCGGTCCGACAGGGCGAGCAGGTCGACCCGGCGCACACCCCGCTGGGCGGACGCGGGGGCGCCGGCCGGCGCTGACGACGCCGCGGCCGGTTGCCGGCGGGCTCAGGGGCGCGCCTCGACCCCCGCCCGCAGCAGCCCGAACACGATCGAGTCGACGATCGCCTCCCACGACGCCTCGACGATGTTCGGCCCGACGCCGACGGTGCTCCACGTGGTCTCCCCGCCGGTGTCCATCGTCTCCACGAGGACGCGGGTGGTGGCGTCGGTCCCGTGCTGCGTGTCCATGATCCGCACCTTGAAGTCGATGAGCTCGAAGCGCGCGATCTCCGGGTAGCACGGCCGCAGGGCCTTGCGCAGCGCGTGGTCGAGGGCATTGACCGGACCGTTGCCCTCGCCGGTCGCGATGACCCGCTCGCCGCCGACGTGGATCTTGACCGTCGCCTCGCTCGAGGCGTCGGTCGGGTCGCCCGGGACGGTCTCGACGAACACCCGCCAGCTCTCGGTCCGGAAGAAGGCCGGCCGGGCCCCGTCGAGCTCCTCGCGCAGGAGCAGCTCGAAGGAGGCGTCGGCGGCGTCGTAGGTGTACCCCTGCGCCTCGGCGTCCTTGACGCGGTGGGTGACGCGGGACAGCAGCTCCCCCTGGCCGGCCAGGTCGAAGCCGAGCTCGCGGCCCTTGAGCTCGATGGACGCGCGACCGGCCATGTCCGAGACGAGCATCCGCATGTCGTTGCCGACGGCCAGCGGGTCGGCGTGCTGGTACAGGTCCGGGTCGACCTTGATGGCGCTGGCATGCAGGCCGGCCTTGTGGGCGAAGGCGCTCGCGCCGACGTACGGCTGCCGGGCGAACGGGGCGATGTTGGTGACCTCGCTGATCGCGTGCGCGATCCGCGTCATCTCCCACAGCCCCTCCCCGGCGAGGAGACGGAGCCCCTCCTTGAGCTCGAGGTTCGCCACGACCGTGAGCAGGTCGGCGTTCCCGGTGCGCTCGCCGTAGCCGTTGACCGTGCCCTGGACGTGCGAGGCGCCGGACGCGACGGCGGCCATGCTGTTCGCGACCGCGCAGCCGGAGTCGTTGTGGGCGTGGATGCCCAGGCGACCGTCCACGCGCTCCCGCACGGCCCGGACGACCTCGTGCACGCGGTCCGGCAGCATCCCGCCGTTCGTGTCGCACAGGACGGCGACCTCGGCGCCGGCGGTCAAGGCCGCCTCGATGGCGCGCAGCGCGTAGTCGGGGTCGTAGCGGTAGCCGTCGAAGAAGTGCTCCGCGTCGAGGAAGACCCGCCGACCCTCGCCGGCGAGGAACGCGACGGTGTCGGCGATCATCGCGAGGTTCTCCTCGCCCGTGGTGCGCAGGGCCCGCTCCACGTGGCGGATGTCGCTCTTGGCGACGAGGGTCACCACCGGGGCCTCGGCGTCGAGCAGCGCCCGGACCTGGGCGTCCTCCCAGGCGCGCACCCCCGCCTTACGGGTCGAGCCGAAGGCCGCGAGCTGCGCGTGGCGCAGGTCCAGCTCCTTGGCGGCGCGCTTGAAGAACTCCGTGTCCTTCGGGATGGCGCCGGGCCAGCCACCCTCGATGAAGCCGACGCCCAGCTCGTCCAGGAGCGGCGCGATCGTCAGCTTATCCGCGACGGAGAGGTTCATGCCCTCCTGCTGGGCGCCGTCGCGCAGCGTGGTGTCGTAGACGTCGAAGGTCGTGGTGTCCACGTCGTGCTCTCCTCGTCCGGCCCCGTACGGGGCTGCGGGTGCTGCCGGGTCCTGCGGTGTACCTGGGCCCCGCCGGCGGGGGTGGTGCCGGCGTCCGGGCGTCGGGTCCGGTCGGGGGTGGTGACCGGGACCAACAAAAAGACCCCCCGGGGTACGGGAGGTCTGCGCGTCCGGCGGGTCTGCCGAACGCGCTACTCGATAATGAGGGTGATCCAGGTCACGGCGCCATCATGCCACAGCGCCCGGCAGACGGAACGGGTGGCCGCATCGTGGGACGCGACCACCCGTCGTCGGCGACTCGCGCCGGGCCTCAGACCAGCCGGTGCATCCAGCCGTGCGGGTCCTCGGCGCGGCCGTACTGGATGTCCGTGAGCCGGCCGCGGACGGCGGACGTCACCGGGCCGGTCTGGCCACCGCCGACCGTGAGGTCGAAGTCGTCGCTGGCCAGACGCCCGATCGGCGTCACGACGGCAGCCGTGCCGCAGGCGAACATCTCGGTGATCGACCCGTCCTGCAGGCCGTCACGGACCTCCTGCAGAGGCACGGCGCGCTCGTGGACCTCGTGGCCCGCCTCGCGCAGCAGGGTGAGGATCGACGACCGCGTCACGCCCTCGAGGATCGACCCGTTGAGCTCCGGCGTGGTGACCGATCCGTCGGCCCGCACGACGAAGACGTTCATGCCGCCCAGCTCCTCCAGGTAGGCGCCGGTGGGCGCGTCCAGGAAGCACACCTGGTCGCAGCCCTGCTCCTGGGCCTGCTGCTGGGGCAGGAGGCTCGCGGCGTAGTTGCCCCCGCACTTCGCGGCACCCGTACCGCCGGGCCCGGCACGGTGGTAGTCGCGGACGACCCAGATCGACACCGGCTTGACCCCGCCGGCGAAGTACGGCCCCACCGGGGAGGCGATGAGGACGTACTCGGCCTGGCGCGTCGGCCGGACGCCGAGGAACACCTCCGAGGCGTACATGAAGGGCCGCAGGTACAGGCTCGTCTCCTCCCCCGACGGCACCCACGCCCGGTCGGTGCGCACGAGCGCCTCGATCGAGCCGAGGAAGTCCTCCACGGGCAGCTCCGGCAGCGCCAGACGCCGGGCGGACCGGGCGAAGCGCTCCGCGTTGGCCTGCGGCCGGAACGTCCAGACGGACCCGTCGGCGTGGTGGTACGCCTTGAGGCCCTCGAAGATCTCCTGCCCGTAGTGCAGCACGGCGGTCGCCGGGTCCAGCACCAGCGGGCCGTACGCCTCCACGCGCCGGTCCTGCCAGCCGCCGTCGGCCGTCCAGGAGATGCGCGCCATGTGGTCGGAGAAGGCGGTCCCGAAGGTGGGCGCCTGCAGGACGGCCTCGCGCTCGGCCGTCGAGCGGGCGGGCGTGCTGGTGCGGACGTCGAAGCGGTCCGCGGTCGAAGCAGCAGCAGTGGTGCTCATGTCGATCCTTTCACCGGGGCGTGAGCCCGCTCGGTCCCAGACGGTACCGGGGTGACGGCCGACGCGGCGCGGCGACCGGCTACCCGCGCACGCGGGCCGCGAGGTCGGCGCCCACCTCGGCCGTCGACCGTACGCGCGCGCCCCGCTCCGCCAGGTCGGCGGCGACCGCCCGCTCCACGCGGGCCGCGGCGTCGTCGAGGCCGAGGTGCGCCAGCAGCATGCTGACCGACAGGACGGTCGCCGTGGGGTCGGCCTTGCCCTGACCCGCGATGTCCGGCGCGGAGCCGTGCACGGGCTCGAACATCGACGGCGCCGTGCGGTCCGGGTTGATGTTCCCCGAGGCGGCCAGGCCGATGCCGCCGCAGATCGCCGCGGCCTGGTCGGTGATGATGTCGCCGAAGAGGTTGTCGGTGACGATGACGTCGAACCGCGCCGGGTTCGTCGTCATGAAGATCGTCGCGGCATCCACGTGCAGGTAGTCCGTGGTCACGTCGGGGAACTCGGCGTTGACCCGCTCGACCGTGCGCCGCCACAGGTGCCCGGCGTGCACGAGCACGTTGTGCTTGTGCACGAGCGTCAGGTGCTTGCGGGGGCGGGCCTGGGCCCGGGCGAAGGCGTCACGCACCACCCGCTCGACGCCGAAAGCGGTGTTGACGCTGACCTCGTTCGCCACCTCGTGCGGGGTGCCCACGCGGATCGCGCCGCCGTTGCCGACGTACGGACCCTCCGTGCCCTCGCGGACGACGACGAAGTCGATCTCGCCGGGCTCCGCCAGCGGTGAGCGGACGCCCGGGTAGAGCCGGCCGGGCCGCAGGTTGACGTAGTGGTCGAGCTCGAACCGCAGGCGGAGCAGGAGGCCACGCTCCAGGACCCCGGAGGGGACCGCCGGGTCGCCGATGGCGCCGAGCAGGATCGCGTCGTGCCGGCGGATCGTGGCGAGGTCCTCGTCGGTGAGCGTCTCGCCGGTGGCGTGCCAGCGGCGCGCCCCCACGTCCAGCGCGGTCGTCCCGACCGTCACGTCGCTGCCGGCGACGGCGGCGTCCAGGACCGCCAGGCCCTGCTCGACGACCTCGGTCCCGATGCCGTCACCGGCGACGACGGCGAGCTTCACGGTGCGTGCCATGGGCCGACCCTAGCGACGTGTCCCATTCAGCGGGACGGCCATCCCGGCATCCGGACCGACCTCCCCGGGTGCACGGTCCGGTCGGCGCCGGCGGTCGAACCGTCAGGGGTGGACCACGACGAAGTGCTCGACCAGCACCTCGGTGGTGTCGTCCGGCTCCGTGCCGAGGGCCTCGCGCAGGGCAGCCTCCGTCTCCCGGCGCCAGGCGGCGACGTCGTCGTCCCCGGTCTCCGCCCGGACGTGCGCGGCGTCGATCGCCCCCAGGGGGACGACCTCGATCCCGGTCGTCCGCAGCAGGGCCCGGGGGTGGCCCGCGCCGTCGGCCGCGATCCACAGGTCGTCGACCTGGGGCAGCTCCGCACCCGCCGCCGTGAGCTCGGCCAGCGGCGCGCTGACCGCGGTCACCGCACCGACCAGCAC
>JACIXM010000488.1 GCA_014360395.1 Actinotalea sp. | reverse complement strand
CGCCGCGGTGGGGGGAGGAGTGACCCTCCGGCCCCACCGCGACGCCCAGCGTGGGCGACACCGCAGCGCGGTCACGTGCGCGGGGCCTGTCAGCCCCAGCAGTTCTCCAGTCCCCACTCGGTGTCACGCGACTCGATGCCGTCCACCGGGTTGTCCGTGATGACGACGCTGCCCGTGTCGACGAAGCCGCTCGGCGCCTCGCCGCCCTGGGCCGCCTCCGCGATGGCGTCGATGCCCTGCCGCACCATCTCCGACGGGAACTGCATGACCGTGGCGGCGTACTTCCCGTCGGCCACGTCCTGGACGCCCTGGCAGCCGCCGTCGATCGAACCGATCGTCACCTGGTCGGTGAGTCCGCGGGCCTCGATCGCCGCGTAGCCGCCCCGGGCAGCCGGCTCGTTGATCGTGTAGACGGCGTTGACGTCCGGGTTGCGCTGCAGGAGGTTCTCCATCGCGGTCTGGGCCGTGTTCTGGTCGCCCTGGGTGTTCTCCATGCCCAGGATCGCGGGGTCACCCTCCTCGAGCCCGAAGCCCTCGAGGAAGCCGTCGTGCCGGAAGGTGTCGACCGTGCCACCGGCGGTGCCGTCGAGCATGATCAGGCGCGGCTCGGCGTCGCCGAGGACGGCGCGGACGTACGCGCCCTGGAGGCGTCCGGCCTCGAAGTTGTCCGTGGCGAAGGTCGCGTCCACGGCGTCCTCGGGATCCGTCGCCGTGTCCAGGGCGATGACGACGATGCCCTGGGCCCTCGCCTGCTCGATGGCCCCGAGGACGCCGCTGGAGTTGTTCGGGGTGATCATGATGCCGTCCACACCCTGCGCGATGAGGTTCTCCATGGCCTGCACCTGGCCCTCGTTGTCGCCGTCGAACTCGCCGGCCAGGGCTGTCAGCTGGACGCCGCGCTCCTGGGCGTACTCGGCAGCCACCTGACGCATGGTGACGAAGAACGGGTTGGTCTCCGTCTTCGTGATGAGCCCGATGCGGACCCCGCCGCCGTCCTGCTCGCCGCCCGCCGTACCGGGATCCGGGGCGTCGCCGGACCCGCAGGCGGCGAGGAGCCCGGCCGCGGCGACGGCGGCGATCAGCGTGCGGCCCATCCGGTGGGGCCGTCCCGTGCTGGTCAACCGATGCGTTCTCACAAGCCGCTCCTTTGCGTCTTACGGCGGTTCTTTGGCGCCGCGCTGGTGGTCACCATCACCGACGTGGCGCGTCGAGCAGGGGTCTCCGCGTCGACCGTGTCGCACGTGCTCAACCGGACGCGCTTCGTGAGCCAGGACACGCGGGACCGGGTGCTGCGCGCCGTGGACGAGCTCGACTACGTGCCCAACCACCAGGCGCGAGCCCTGGTGAAGTCGCAGACGCAGCAGATCGGCGTGGCGATGTCCGCGCTCACGAACCTCTACTTCGGTGAGGTCGTGCACGCGATCGAGGAGGCGGCCAGCGCCGCCGGGTACACACTCGTCCTCGCCGACACGCACGAGGACGCGGCCACCGAGGAGCGGGTGGTCGCCGCACTGCGGGAACGCCGGCTGGACGGCCTGATCCTCGCTCCGTCCGCCGGGTCCGCACGCGTGCTGGACCGCCTGGCGCGCAGCGGGCTGCCGACCGTGCTCGTCGACCGGTCCCCGGACGCCCGTTTCGGTGTGCAGTGAGAACGCCAAGCCGATGGGGCGCCTGGTCAAGCACCTCGCCGACCTCGGCCATCGTCGAATCGCCATGGTCGCGGGCAAGGACGGGCTCACCACGAGCGAGGAGCGCGTCGAGGGCTACCGGATGGGCCTCGCGGCGGCGCGTCTGCCCGAGCTCCCCGAGCTGGTCGTGCGTGGCGGTTCCGACCCGGAGCGGACCCAGGCGGTCGTGGCGGGGCTGCTCGACCTGCCCGAACCTCCGACGGCGATCGTGGCAGCGCAGAACACCATGGTGATCGCGACCATGCGCACCCTGCGCCGACGCGGCCTGGCCGTCCCGGCCGACGTCGCCGTCGTGGGCTTCGACGACTTCGAGTGGGCGGACGCCTTCTCGCCCGGGCTGACGACCGTCGCCCAGGACGCCCCGCGGATCGGCGCCGCCGCCGTGCGGTTGCTGCTCGCCCGGATCGCCGGCGACGAGTCTGCCCCCCGTGCCGTCCGCATCCCGGCGATGGTCCGTCATCGCGAGTCGTGCGGGTGTGCCGCGACCGGATGACCGTGGGCGGGGGCCGCCGCGTCGGCGCCTGCCCGCCCCGGGCCGCGGCACGGGTGGTGGGACCTCTGGCTTAGGCTGCGGGGGTGCGAACCTGGCCCGCCCCCCACGTGCCCGAGCTGCCCGGACGCGGGCCCGAGGTCCGGGTCGTCGACACCACGTCCGGCGAGCTCGTCGTCGCAGCCCCCGGCCCGGTCGCCGAGCTGTACGTGTGCGGCATCACGCCCTACGACGCGACGCACCTGGGCCACGCCGCCACCTACATCGCCTTCGACCTGCTGCACCGGGCCTGGCTCGACGCCGGCCTGGAGGTGCACTACGCGTCGAACGTCACCGACATCGACGACCCGCTCCTGGAGCGCGCTGCCGCCACGGGCGTGGACTGGGAGAAGCTCGCCGAGGAGCAGACCGCACTCTTCGCCGAGGACATGACGGCCCTCGGCGTCCTGCCGCCGACGACGTACCTCGGCGCGGTGGAGACGATCCCCACCATCGCCGACGCCGTCCAGCGCCTCCTGGACCGCGGCCTCGCGTACCGCGTGCCCGTCGAGGAGGGCGCCGGAGGGGACCGCCCCGAGCTCGGCGACGTCTACGCCGACGTCCAGGCAGACCCGCACTTCGGCTCCGTCGCCGGCCTGGACCACGACGAGACGGTCGCGCTCTTCGCCGAGCGCGGCGGGGACCCGCAGCGTCCCGGCAAGCGCGACCCTCTGGACCCCGCGCTCTGGCGTCGGGAGCGCCCGGGGGAGCCGGCCTGGGACGCCGGCGAGCTGGGCCGCGGCCGGCCCGGGTGGCACATCGAGTGCACCGTCATCGCCCAGGGAGCCCTCGGCGCGGAGTTCGACGTCCAGGGTGGCGGACGCGACCTGTGCTTCCCGCACCACGAGATGAGCACGGCCCACGCGCGCGCCCTCGGGGGCGAGGGCGCCCGGGTGCACATGCACACCGGGATGGTGGCCTACGACGGCGAGAAGATGAGCAAGTCGCTCGGCAACCTCGTGCTCGTCTCCCGGCTGCGGGATCGCGGCGTCGACCCGATGGCGGTGCGCCTGGCCGTCCTCGGTCACCACTACCGCGAGGACTGGGAGTGGACCGACGCCCACCTCGAGCGGGCCGTGGCGCGCCTGGCACGCTGGCGTACCGCGGTCTCCGGCAACGGCGGCCCGGACGCGACCTCCACCCTCGAGGCGATCCGGACCGCACTGGGGCAGGACCTGGACGCCCCGGCCGCCCTGCGTGCCGTGGACACGTGGGCGGACGCTGCGCTGAGCGTGGGCGGCGACGACGAGGGAGCCCCCGGGCTCGTGGCGCGCGCGCTCGACGCGCTCCTGGGCATCCGGCTCTGAGCCGCGCCGGGCGCCATCGGGTCGTGGCGCCGTGCGCGGGGCGGTCAGCCGGCGCTCAGCCGGTCGGACCGCTGCCCGGGCCGCCGTCGCGCCGGCGCAGGTAGCGCTCGAACTCCCGGGCGATGGCCTCGCCGGAGGCCTCCGGGAGCTCGGCGGTGTCCTTCGCCTCCTCCAGCTGGGCGACGTACTCGGCGATCTCGGCGTCCTCGGAGGCGAGCTCGTCCACGCCGAGCTGCCACGCCTCGGCGTCCTCCGGCAGGTCGCCGAGCGGGACCGTCTCCCCGAGCAGCTCCTCCAGCCGGGCGAGCAGGGCCAGGGTCGCCTTCGGCGAGGGCGGGTGCGCGACGTAGTGGGGGACCGCACCCCAGACCGACAGGGCGTGCATCCCACGGCGGGCCGCCTCGTGCTGGAGCACCCCGACGATCCCCGTGGGGCCCTCGTAGCTGGCCGGCTCGAGGTTGAGCGCCTCGCGCAGCGCCCGGTCGTCCGAGGTCGTGGTGACGGGGATCGGCCGGGTGTGCGGCACGTCGGCCAGGAGCGCACCGACCGTGACGACGGTGCGCACGTGCAGACGCTCGGCGATCTCGAGCAGCTCGGCGCAGTAGGTGCGCCACCGCATCGAGGGCTCGATGCCGTGGACGAGCACGACCGGCTGACCCGCGGACGGCTCGGCGAGGGCCACGGTCGTCGAGGGCCAGGTGATGACCCGGGTGCCGTCCTCGGTCGTGCTCACCGAGGGGCGGTTCACCTGGAAGTCGTGGTACTCCTCGGGGTCGAGCTCGTCGACCTGCTCCGCTGCCCACACCTCGTGCAGGTGGGCGAGCGCCTGCGTCGCGGCCGAACCCGCATCGTTCCAGCCCTCGAACGCGGCCAGGAGGACCGGTCCGGGGAGCCGTCCGTCGGGGAGCGTCATGACGCCAGCCTAGGCGCAGACGGGCCGCGGACCCGGGCGCACCCGCCGCCGACCGCGCCGCCACGACCCGCGTCGGGCCGGGGCCCGAACGCCGGTCGTAGACTGCTGCGGTGCCCCCGACACCTCCCCCGTCCTCGTC
>JACIXM010000487.1 GCA_014360395.1 Actinotalea sp. | reverse complement strand
CGGGCCCGGCCCCGCGGACCGCCGCGGTCCGGGGGGCGCCCCGCGGGCGCGCCGCGGGGGTCGGGCGCTGCGGCGGTCGGGGCCGGCGCCGGCGGCGGCCGGCCACGACCGGGCCCGTCGGCGCCAGGCTCAGAGGTCCGCGCCGCCGAACGGGTCGAGCACCCCCACCGCCAGCAGGACGACGACGGCGGCCGCGAGCACGAGCCGGTACACGACGAACGGCATGTAGCTGTAGGTCGAGACGATCTTGAGGAACCCGATGATGACGAGGTAGCCGACGCCGAACGCGACGAGGGTGGCCAGAGCGGTCATCCCGAGCGACGGGGTCCCCGCGGTGCCGAACTCGTCCAGACTCGAGAAGAGCTGCTGGAACCCTGAACCGAGGACGGCCGGGATCGCCAGGAGGAACGAGTACCGCGCGGCCGCCTCGCGGGTGTAGCCCATGAGCAGCCCCGCCGTGATGGTGCCCCCGGATCGGGACACGCCAGGGACCAGCGCCATGGCCTGCGCGAAACCGAACAGCACGGCGTGCTTCCAGGTCAGGCGGTCCAGCGTGCGCACCTTGGCGCCCACGCGGTCGGCGACCCCCAGGAGGACGGCGAAGAGCGCGAGCATGGCCGCCACGACGTAGAGGTTGCGGAACGGGCCCTTGATCTGGTCCTCGAAGGACAGCCCGAGCACCACGATCGGGATCGTGCCGAGCACGATCCACCACGCGAGGCGTGCGTCCGGGTCGTGCGCTCCCATCCGGTCGCGCCAGGTCGGCCCGTCGTGGCCCCGAACCGCTCGCCACCAGGCGGTGACGATCCGCGCGATGTCGCGGCGGAAGTACAGCAGGACCGCGGCCTCGGTGCCGATCTGCGTCACCGCCGTGAAGGCCGCCCCGGGGTCGGCGCCACCGGGCAGCAGCTGCCCCACGATGCGCAGGTGCGCGCTGGAGGACACCGGGAGGAACTCGGTGAGCCCCTGCACGAGTCCGAGGACGACCGACTCCCACCACGTCACGCCGGGCAACGTTACCGGTGCGGCGGCCGGTCCCCGCGCGCGCTCCCGGGCCGCGGGCCGTCCCGCCGGTAACCTGCACGACCATGGAGGAACGACTCGTCGGCGGGACCGGGCTGCGGGTGTCGGCCCTGGGTCTGGGCACCCTGACCTGGAGCCGGGACACCGACGAGCACGAGGCGGCCGAGCAGCTGCGCGACTTCGTCGACGCCGGCGGGACCCTCCTGGACACCGCGGCGTCCTACGCCGACGGCTCGGCCGAGGAGCTCATCGGGCACCTGCTACGGACCACCGTCGCCCGCGACGACGTCGTCCTGTGCACCAAGGCCGGCGTGCGGCACTCCCCCGGCGGGCGCGTCGTGGACGCCTCCCGGGGGGCGATGCTGTCCTCCCTCGACGGCTCGCTCGAGCGCCTGGGAACCGACCACGTCGACCTCTGGCTCGTCCAGACGCCCGACCCGCGCACCCCGCTCGCCGAGACGGTCGGCGCGCTGGAGGCGGCGCTCGCCTCCGGCCGGGCCCGCTACGTCGGGCTGTCGAACCATCCCGGGTGGCAGACCGCCCGGGCAGCGACCCTGCTCGGTCCGGGCCGCCTGACCGCCGTCGAGGTCGAGTACTCGCTGCTCCAGCGGGGCGTCGAGCGCGAGGTCGTGCCCGCGGCGGCGGACCTCGGAGTCGGCCTGCTCGCCTGGTCACCGCTGGGGCGGGGGGTCCTCACCGGGAAGTACCGGCGCTCCGTGCCGGCCGACTCCCGTGCCGCCTCGGCGCACCTGGCGGGCTTCGTCGAGCCCTACCTGGGCACGCAGGCCGCACCCGTCGTCGAGGCACTCGTCACCGCGGCCGACGGCCTGGACCGCACGCCCCTGGAGGTCGCGCTCGGCTGGGTGCTCGGTCGGCCCCAGGTGGCGTCGGCGATCGTCGGGGCCCGCACGGCAGCGCAGCTGCGGGCCGCGCTCGGCGCCCAGACGGCGCTGCCCGACGCCATCACCGCGGCGCTGGACGAGGTGAGCGCCCCGGCGGTCGGCTACCCCGAGCGGCGCTGAGCACCTCGGCGCCCTGCGGGCCCGGTGGGCCGTGCCACGACGGGGTCAGTCCTGGTCGATCTCCGTGCCGTCGAGGTCGTCGTCCTCGTCCAGGTCGTCCTCGTCGAGGTCGTCGTCGTCCTCGTCCACCTCGTCGTCCGCGAGGTAGAACGGCAGCGTCTCCCCGTGCACCCGGACCAGGGCGTCGTCGTAGACCTCGAACGCGTCCGCGAGGACGTCGTAGGCGTCGTCCACGGCGGGGTCGTCCTCGGTACGCCGCGTGCTCACGGCGTGGAAGTGGGCCTCGAGCGCAGCCTGGAACCGGTCGAGCGCGGCGCGCGGGTCTACCGTCATGCCCTGACCGTAGCGCCGCGACGTGCACAATGACACTCGACCCGTCGACCCATGGAGGTCCATGTGGAGACCAGCACGACGCGGCGTCCGACCGTGCAGGGGTGGCGGTCCCGGGGCGAGTACGAGTACCGGGTCCTGACCCTCGACCGCAGCACACGCGTCAGCGACGCCCGCCGGCTGCTCACGGAGGAGGCCGAGTACGGCCGCTGGGAGCTGGCCCGCACGCTCGTCTACGCGGGCGGCGAGCGGAAGGTGTGGCTCCGCCGGAAGATCATCCGGGCGGTCAGCACGCTCTGAGCCGTACGCCGACCGGGTGGTCCTCGGCCGGCCGGTGGCCCGCGGTGCCCCCGGTCGCCTCAGCAGGTCGCCAGGAGCCGGTCCAGCACCCGGGTGCCGAACCGCAGCGCGTCCACCGGCACCCGCTCGTCGACGCCGTGGAACATCGCCGAGAAGTCCAGGGACGTGGGCAGGCGCAGCGGGGCGAACCCGTACCCGGTGATCCCCAGCCGGGACAGGGACTTGTTGTCCGTCCCGCCGGAAAGCATGTACGGCAGCACCGTGGCCTCGGGGTCCTCGTGGTGCAGCGCCGCCACCATCGCGTCGACCAGGTCACCCTCGAACGGCACCTCCAGCGCGATGTCCCGGTGGACGTCCTCCACCCGCACGCGCTCCCCCGCCAGGCGCTCCAGCGTGGCCCGCGCCTCGTCCTCGTGGCCCGGCAGGAAGCGGGTGTCCAGGACCGCCTCCGCGCGTCCGGGGATGACGTTGGCCTTGTACCCGGCACCGAGCTGGGTCGGGTTGGCCGTGGTGCGCAGCGTCGCCCCGACGAAGCGCGCGGCCGGGCCCAGGGCGTCCACGAGTCGCCCGACACCCTCCGGGTCCTCCGGGTCGAAGGGCAGGCCCGTGAGCTCGGCGACGCCGTCGAGCAGCTGCCGGACCGTCGGGGTGAGCTGCTGCGGCCACGGGTGGGTACCGATGCGCGCCACCGCCGCCGCGAGCTCGGTCACGGCGTTCTCGGTGTTGACCTGCGAGCCGTGGCCCGCCCGGCCCTCGGCGACGAGGCGGAGCCAGCCGATGCCCTTCTCCGCGGTCTGCAGCAGATACGTGCGGTGACCGCCGACGTCCACGGAGAACCCGCCGACCTCGCTGATCGCCTCGGTCGCACCCTCGAAGAGCTCGGGCCGGTGCTCGACCGCCCAGCCGGCGCCGTAGCGCCCGCCTGCCTCCTCGTCGGCGAACATCGCGACGACGACGTCCCGGGCCGGGCGCCGGCCCTCCCGCGCCATCTGCCGCACGACGGACAGGATCATCGCGTCCATGTCCTTCATGTCCACGGCGCCGCGTCCCCACAGCAGCCCGTCGCGCTCCTCCCCCGCGAACGGGTCGACCGACCAGTCGTCGGCGGCGGCGGGGACGACGTCGAGGTGCCCGTGCAGCACCAGGGCGGGGCGCGAGGAGTCCTCGCCCGGCAGGCGGACGACGACGTTCGCCCGGCCGGGCTCGGACTCGAAGAGCTCGGGGTCGAGCCCGACGTCGGTCAGCAGCCCCATGACGTGCTCGGCGGCCGCCCGCTCACCCGGGCCGGTGCCGTCGCCGTAGTTGGACGTGTCGATGCGCAGCAGGTCCTGACAGATCCCGACCACCTCGTCCTCGGCGGTGGGGTGGGCGGCGGTCCCGGCAGGAGCGTGCGACGTCATGCGCTGCACGCTACCTGCCGGGAGCCGGGCCGCCCCGGGGGAGCCTCAGGCGATGGCGTCCAGTCCGCGGCGCGCGAGCAGCGGCTCGATGCGCGGCTCCCGGCCCCGCAGCTCGCGGAACGTGTCCATGACGTCGCAGGAGCCGCCGCGGGACAGGAGCACCCGGCGGAAGCGGTCGCCGTTGTCCCGGCGCAGACCGCCGTTCTCGGCGAACCACTCCACCGTCTCCGCGTCGAGCACCTCGGACCAGACGTAGGAGTAGTACGCCGCGGCGTACCCGCCGCCGAAGACGTGGTTGAAGTACGTCGTCCGGTACCGCGGCGGCACCGCGTGCACCGCGATGCCGGCAGCCTCCAGCGCCCGCGCCTCGAACGCCTGGACCTCCGCGACGTCCGTCGGCACGTCCGCCGGCGCCAGCTGGTGCCACGCCTGGTCGAGCAGCGCCGCGGCCAGGTACTCCGTGGTCGAGAAGCCCTCGTTGAACTGGCGCGAGGCGATCATCGTCTCGACCCACTCGGACGGCATCGGCTCGCCGGTCTCGTGGTGCACGGCGTACCGGCGCAGCACCGAGGGGTCCCAGGCCCACATCTCGTTGACCTGGGAGGGGTACTCGACGAAGTCCCGCGGCACCTCGGTCCCCGACTGCGAGGGCAGCCGCACGGCGGAGAACAGCCCGTGCAGCGCGTGCCCGAACTCGTGGAACATCGTGATGACCTCGTCCCACGACAGCAGTGTCGGCTCGTCGGCCGGCGGCTTGGGGATGTTGAGGTTGTTCATGACGACGGGCAGGTCGCCGAGCAGCCCGCTCTGGTCGACGAGGTTGTTCATCCACGCCCCACCCCGCTTGGACGCACGGGTGTACCAGTCGGCCAGGAAGAGGCCGATGCCCGTGCCGTCGGCGTCGTGCACCTCGTACACCTGGACGTCGTGGTGGTACCCGACCAGATCCTTGCGACGCGTGAAGGTGATGCCGTACAGCTCGGTGGCGGCGTGGAAGACGCCGTCGTGCAGGACGCGGTCCAGCTCGAGGTAGGGGCGCAGGAGCGCGTCGTCGAGGGCGTAGCGCTCCTGCCGGACACGCTCGGCGTAGAACGACCAGTCCCACGGCTCGAGCGTCGCGCCGGGCTCGTCCCGCCGCAGCGCCGCCTCGAGGTCAGCGGCCTCCCGGTGGGCGTTCGCAGCAGCCGCCGGCGCGAGGCGATGGAGCATCTCGTCGACGGCCTGGGTCGTCCGCGCCGTGGAGTCGTCGGCGACGTACGCGGCGTGGTGCTCGAACCCCAGGAGCCGGGCCCGCTCGGCGCGCAGCCGGGCGAGCTCCAGCAGGATCGCGCGGGTGTCGTGCTCGCCCCCGCGCCCGCCGCGGCGGACCGACGCCTCGTGCACGCGCTGCCGGACGTCCCGCCGCCGCAGCGACGCCAGGACCGGCTGCTGGCTGTAGAGCATGAGCTCGATGAGCCAGCCCGTGTCGTGCCCGCGGTCCTGCGCGGCCTGGCGCGCGGCGGCGACCGCGTCCTGCGGGAGCCCCTCGAGCTCGTCCTCGTCCTCGATGAGCACCGCCGAGGCGTTGGTGTCCGCGAGCAGCTCCCGTCCGAACGCCGTCTCCAGCGTGGTGATGCGGGCGTTGAGCTCGCGCAGGCGAGCCTTGGCGTCGTCGTCGAGGGCCACGCCCGCGCGGCGCAGGTCCCGGCGCAGCTCCTGCAGCGACCAGGCGGCGTCCGCAGGGAGGTCCACCTCCCCCGCGTCGACCCGCGCCTGGAGCGCCTCGAGGCGGTCGTGGAACCGCCGGTCGAGGGTGATCGCGTCGTGGTGCGCGGCCAGCCTCGGCGCCAGCTCCTCCTCGAGCGCGTCGAGGGCATCAGTGGTGTCCGCGCTGGTGCGGCTGAAAAAAACCGTGCTCACCCGGTGCAGCAGGGCGCCGGACCGCTCGAGCT
>JACIXM010000486.1 GCA_014360395.1 Actinotalea sp. | reverse complement strand
GCTCGACGGGGCCCGGTGGCCTCAGGGCCACGGGGCACCGCTGCGTCCGGCCCCGGCGCCCGGACCGGGGCGCGCGCCGGTCCGTGCACGACAGGTGTTCGGGCCTGTTCGATCTCGTTCGATCGCGATAGGATCGCAGCATGACGTGGATGGTGACCGGAGGCGCCGGGTACATCGGCGCGCACGTGGTGCAGGCGTTCCTCGACGAAGGGATGGGCGTCGTCGTCGTCGACGACCTGTCCAGCGGCCACGCGGAGTTCGTGCCCGACGGCACGCCGCTGGTGCGCACCTCGATCCTCGACGGCCCCGTGCTCGAGGCGACGATGCGCGAGCACGGCGTGACGGGCGTCGTCCACCTCGCCGGCTTCAAGTACGCCGGCGTCAGCGTCCAGCGGCCGCTGCACACCTACGAGCAGAACGTCACCGGCACGGCCAGGGTGCTCGCGGCGATGGCGGCGACCGGCGTCGACGCGATCGTCTTCTCCTCCTCCGCCGCGGTCTACGGCACCCCGGACACCGACCTGGTGACCGAGGCGACGGCGACCACCCCCGAGTCGCCGTACGGCGAGAGCAAGCTCATCGGCGAGTGGCTGCTGCGGGACCAGGCGACCGCGACCGCCGGGACGGACCGCCCCCTGCGGCACACGTCGCTGCGGTACTTCAACGTCGTGGGCTCGGGCCGGCCGGACCTGTACGACTCCAGCCCCCACAACCTCTTCCCTCTGGTCATCGACGCGCTGGTGGAGGGCCGCACACCGCGGATCAACGGCACGGACTACCCCACGCCCGACGGCACCTGCGTGCGCGACTACATCCACGTGGCGGACCTGGCGCGGTCCCACGTCGTGGCGGCGCGGGCCCTCGCCGAGGGCACGGCCCTGGAGCGGGTCTACAACCTGGGCAGCGGCGACGGCGTCTCGGTGCGGGAGATCATGACGACGATGGCCGAGGTCACCGGGATCCCGTTCGATCCGGTCGAGGCGCCCCGGCGCCCCGGTGACCCCGCCCGGATCGTCGCCTCCGGCGAGCTGGCTGCGCGCGACCTGGACTGGCAGATGCGCTACTCGCTCACCGAGATGGCCGCCTCGGCGTGGGAGGCGCGCCGCCCCCGCTGAGCCCCCGCAGCGCGTCCAGCTCCGCGGCAGCCTGCTCGAGCACCTCCTCGCGGCCGGCGTAGACCCCCTCGGCGCGCGGCCAGTGCACGACGACGTCCGTGAAGCCGAGCCCCGCGGCGCGCTCGACCCCCTCGCGCAGCACCTCCAGCGACTCCAGGGAGAAGACCGGCGCGGCGTCGATGTTGAGGTACCGGCGGATCGAGCCCGGCTCCCGCCCGGCCTTCACGAGGGCCTGCTCGAAGCGCTCCACCGTCCCGGCCAGCAGCTCCCACCACCGCTCCTGCGCCCGGGCGGGCGAGGCGCCGTCGTCGTCGACCGCACCGCCGTAGGTCGCCCAGCCCTGGCCGTGCCGGGCGGCCACCGCCATGGCGCGCGGCCCGTTGGCGGCGACGACGAACGGCACCCGCGGCTGCTGCAGGCACCCGGGGTGCATCCGGGCGCCGACGGCGGTGTAGTGCTCGCCGGACCAGTCCGTCACCGGCTGGGTGAGCAGCCGGTCCATGAGGTCGACGAACTCCACGAAGCGCTCGGTGCGCTGCCGCGGCGTGAGGCGCTCGCCCAGCACGTCCGCGTCCCAGCCCGTGCCGCCCGCCCCGAGGCCGAGCAGGAGCCGGCCGCCGGTGACGTCGTCCAGCCCCATGACGTCCTTGGCGAACGGCACCGGGTGGCGGTAGTTCGGGTGCGACACCCACGTGCCCAGCGGGATGCGCTCGGTGACCCCGGCGGCGGCCGCGAGCAGGGGCACGGTCGCCAGCCACGGCTCGTCGACGAGGGACTGCCAGGCCAGGTGGTCGTAGGTCCAGGCGTGGTCGAACCCGTACTCCTCGGCCCGCCGCCAGCGCCGGCTCGCCTCGGACCAGCGGTCCTGCGGCAGCAGGACGATCCCGATGCGCATGCGTCTCCTCCTCGTGCGGCGCCGCGGGCGCGCGGCGCGGGTCCGTCGTGCCGGCGGTCAGCCCCAGCCGAGCTCGTGCAACCGCTCGTCGTCGATGCCGAAGTGGTGGGCGATCTCGTGCACCACGGTCACCGCGACCTCGTCGACGACCTCCTCCACGGTCTCGCAGATCGCGAGCGTGGGGTTGCGGAAGATGGTGATCCGGTCCGGCAGCGACCCGGCCGCCCACCAGCCGTCGCGCTCCGTCAGCGCCACGCCCTCGTACAGGCCCAGCAGCTCCGGGTCGTCCTCCGGCGCGTCGTCCTCGACCAGGACGACGACGTTGTCCATGGTCGCCGTCAGCTCCTCGGGGATGAGGTCGAGCGCGTCGCGGACCGCGTCCTCGAACGCCTCGCGCGACATGTCGACCATGAGGCCATTGTCGCCGACGGCGGGCCCTGCCGGACGCGTCGGCCCAGGTCGCGGAGCCGCCGGGGGCGACTTTGGAGATCCCCGCCGTGACCCGTATGCTGTGCGAGGTCCACGGCGCGGTAACGTGACGGGCGTCGATCGGAAGGTTGGCCCCCATCGTCTAGCGGCCTAGGACCCCGCCCTTTCACGGCGGTAGCACGGGTTCGAATCCCGTTGGGGGTACGAGCAGTGCGAGCAGGATGCAGGACGAGCAGTACGGTTCGACAGCAGTGCACAGCAGGACAAGCAGTACCGGTATCCTTGTGATCCACCACAAGGCCCCGTAGCGCAGTCTGGTTAGCGCGCCGCCCTGTCACGGCGGAGGTCGCGGGTTCAAGTCCCGTCGGGGTCGCTCGGCACAGCGCCCGGTCATCTGACCGGGCGTCGGTGTCTCGGCCAGA